>NZ_FMDK01000579.1 GCF_900091995.1 Streptomyces sp. MnatMP-M17 | reverse complement strand
GGCGGGCGCGTCACGGCTGCCACGGCCGCCCTCGCCGGCCAGCCGGATCCGCTGTCCGTCCGTCACTCCTACGGGCACGGTGACCTGGTAGTCACGGCGGCCGTCCGGTCCGGCGAGACCGACAGCGCGCCGTCCGCCTCGGTAGGCCTCCTCCACGGTCAGCTCCAGCTCGGCCTCCTGGTCGGCGCCGGGCACGGTCCTGCGTGCTCCGCCGCGTCCTGCGGCCCCGAACAGATCACCGAAGAGATCCTCGAAGTCCACGTCCTGGTAGGCGCCGCGCGGGCCCTGCCCGAAGCGCACACCACCGCCCGGAGTGGTCCAGCCGCCGCCCGCGGCCACTCGCTCGTCGGCGCTCCCGCCGTACTCGGCGTACTCAGGGATCTTGCGGAAGTCCGGGCCGAACCGGTCGTAGCGCGCCCGGGTGTCCGGGTCGGCCAGCACGCCGTAGGCCTCGTTGACCTCCTTGAAGCGCTCCTCGGCCCGCGGATCCTTGTTGATGTCGGGATGGTGGCGACGGGCCAGCTTCCGGTAGGCCTGCTGGATCTCCTCGTCACTCGCCGTGCGGGAGACACCGAGCACCGCGTAGTAGTCCCGCGCCATGGGCCGTCACTCCCGCCGCTGACTGACCGTCACGGCCATCGGCCGCAACTGGCGGTCGTCGAGCCCGTATCCGGGACGCAGTACATTCACGACCGTGCCGGGCTCGGCGTCCGGATCGTCCACGACACCGACCACCTCGTGCCGGCTCGGATCGAACGGCACGCCCTTCTCCTCCTGGCGCGGATAGCCGAGCCGCTCCAGTACGTCGACGGCCTGGTCGCGTACCGCCTCGACACCCTGGAGGACCGAGGCGGGATCGGCGCGGGCATGGCTGAGGGCCAGATCGAGATTGTCGAGTACGGGCAGCAACTCGGCGGCGGTACGGGCCCGTTCGGTCCGCCGTACCTGCTCCAGCTCTCTGGCGCAGCGCTTGCGCAGATTGTCGAGATCGGCCAGCGCGCGGCGCCAGGCGTCCTGCACCTCGGCGAGCTCCCGCTCCGCGCCGTCCGGCGGCGGTACCGCTTCCGGTTCCGGCTGGGTGGCCATGGCGTGACCTCAGTTCCGGTCGAAGTCGGCGTCCACGACATCGTCGTCGCCACCGCCGGTTCCGCCCGCCTGTCCCGGCCCAGGACCTCCGGCCCCGGGCTCCGACGGTCCTCCCGAACCGGCCTGCCGGGCGGCGAGACCTTGGTGGACCTGCTGGAGCTCGGAGGTCAGCGACCTGATCCGGTCCAGTGGCGCCTCGCCCTTCACCGCCTGGCGCGCGTCGCCGATCAGCAGCTGGGCACGGGCCCGCTCGTGCTCGGGAGCGCTCTCGCCCAGCTCGCCCAGTCGCCGTTCCACCTGGTAGGCGACGGCGTCCAGCTCGTTGCGCGCGTCCACGGTCTGCCTCAGCGCCTGGTCCTCGCCACGGTTGCGCTCCGCCTCGGCGATCATGCGCTCCACCTCGGAGGGTTCGAGGTTGGAGCCCTCGCTGAGCGTGATGCCCTGTTCCTTGCCGGTGTCCTTGTCACGCGCGGTGACATTGAGGATGCCGTTGGCGTCGATGTCGTAGGTGACCTCGATCTGCGGTTCGCCGCGTGGCGCCCGGCGGATGTCGGTGAGCTGGAAGCGGCCCAGAACACGGTTGTCGGCCGCGCGCTCGCGCTCGCCCTGGAGGACGACGACATCGACGGCGGGCTGGTTGTCCTCCGCCGTGGAGAAGGTCTCGGTGCGGCGGACCGGGATCGTGGTGTTCCGTTCGACGATCCTCGTCATCACACCTCCGCGTGTCTCCACACCCAGCGAGAGCGGTGTGACGTCCAGCAGCAGCACATCCTTGACCTCGCCCTTGAGCACACCGGCCTGGACGGCGGCGCCCAGCGCCACCACCTCGTCCGGATTGACGCTCATATTCGGGTCCTTGCCGCCGGTCATCCGCCGGACCAGCGCCTGGACGGCCGGGATCCTGGTCGAGCCGCCGACCAGGATGACCTCGTCTATGTCGCTGTCGGTGACCTTCGCGTCGGACATCGCCTGCTTGACCGGGCCCAGACAACGATCCACCAGATCGGCGGTGATCTGCTCGAAGGTGGAGCGCATGACGGACTCGGTCAGATGCTTGGGCCCGGTGGCGTCCGCGGTGATGAACGGCAGGCTGACCTGGGTCTGGGTCACCGAGCTCAGCTCGGTCTTGGCCTTCTCCGCCGCCTCGAAGAGCCGTTGCAGCGCCTGGGTGTCGCCGCGCAGATCGATACCGTTCTCCCGCTGGAACGTGTCCGCGAGATGGTCCACCAGCCGGCGGTCGAAGTCGTCCCCGCCGAGATGGGTGTCACCGGCCGTGGACCGTACCTCCACCACACCGTCGCCGACATCCAGGATGCTCACATCGAAGGTACCGCCGCCGAGGTCGAAGACGAGCACCGTCTCGTGCTCCTTCTTGTCCAGACCGTACGCCAGGGCCGCCGCGGTGGGCTCGTTGATGATGCGCAGCACTTCGAGACCGGCGATCCGGCCGGCGTCCTTGGTCGCCGTGCGCTGGGCGTCGTTGAAGTAGGCGGGTACGGTGATGACGGCCTCCGTGACGCGCTCTCCCATCGATTTACCGGCGTCGTCGGCGAGCTTGCGCAGCACCAGCGCGCTGATCTCCTCCGGCGCGTACTGCTTGCCCCGGATGTCGAACCGCGCCACACCGTTCTCGCCCGCCACGACGTCGTAGGTCACCGCCTTGGTCTCGGCCGAGACCTCGTCGAAGTGCCGGCCGATGAAGCGCTTGGCCGAGTAGATGGTGCCCTTGGGGTTGAGGATCGCCTGGCGGCGGGCCAACTGGCCGACGAGCCGCTCGCCGGAGTCGGTGAAGGCGACGACGGAGGGAGTGGTGCGGGAGCCCTCGGCGTTGGGCAGGACCGTGGCTTCACCGCCCTCCCACGCGGCGATCACCGAGTTGGTGGTGCCCAGGTCGATACCGACTGCCTTGGCCATGAGGTGCTCCTTACATGCACGACGTCTTCCGGCGTCCTCGGGTCCGCGGGTCCGTCCTCGGGACAGAGTCCGTCTGTCCAAGGCTGGCGGGCGCACCGGGCCGATTCCTGCACCTGGGAGGTCGAAATCCGGATCGCCGCTGGTCCTGCCGGCACAAGCCCGGCGGCCGGACGGACCGGACACCTGGACCGGATGCACGAGCGCGGTCGCTCGGTAAGGTTGTGTGGTGGGGGCCGCTCCAGGAAGGTGTCGGGCCAGGGCGATGAGCACGGCCGCCGGAAGAACCGGACCTCCGGGGCCTCCGGGCCACCGGCCCTCCCGGCTGCCCCGTCTGATGGCGCTGTCGAGCGCGGTGTTCGACGGCCGCGACGAGTACGAGGTGATGCGGCTGGCCGCTGCCTGTGTCGCGCGGCTGGGCCCGTGCCGTACCGAGGCCGGATATCTGCCGGCCGCCGGACGGCTGGTCCATCTCCCGATGGGCTGCTCCGCCACCAGCCGGTCCCTGGACGCCCAGATCGCGGAACTCGGCGACCGGGACGGCGCCGTCCGGCTTCCCGACCGGGTGTGGTCATGGGCGTTCGCCCTGCGGGAGCCCGGCGGACGGGCTGGATCCCGACGGGCCGGACATCTGGTCGTGAGCGCCCGGCGGCAGCCGAGCCATGACGAGATCACCCTGCTC
>NZ_FMDK01001220.1 GCF_900091995.1 Streptomyces sp. MnatMP-M17 | reverse complement strand
GGCCGGGCGCTGGTCGCGCGCCCGGCCGGCCGGTGGGGCGCTCGGCGGGCGCTCCAGGGTTTTCTGGGTCACCGTCAGGTCACCTTCACTGACTTCGTGGTGGCGGCGCCGTTGGCGTATCCGGCGCGCTTGGCGGTGACCGTGACCGTCAGCTTGTGGTTCTTGTCGGCCTTGACCGTCGTGTACGTGGACTTGGTGGCGCGGCTGATCGCCTTGCCGTCCCGCTTCCACACATAGCTGTACGACGTGGCGGCGGGCGTCCAGGTGCCGGCCTTGGCGGTGAGCTTCTTGCCGACCTTGGCCGTGCCGCTGATGGCCGGTGCCGTCTTCACCTTGAGCGCGAGGCCGGTGGCGACGGTGACGGACGGGCTGGTGACCGTGGTGGTGCCACCGCTGTTGACGCCGCTGGGCCGGCAGGCGACCTTGTGCGTACGGTCGGTGGAGTCCA
Source organism: Streptomyces sp. MnatMP-M17 (assembly GCF_900091995.1). GTDB lineage: Bacteria > Actinomycetota > Actinomycetes > Streptomycetales > Streptomycetaceae > Streptomyces. The sequence continues at coordinate 1,802 of NZ_FMDK01001220.1, read as the reverse complement.
GCGTGCGGGTCGAGGCGGTCGCGCCGGTGATCACCTTGCCGTCGCGCAGCCACTGGTAACGCACGGTGGTGGCGCCGCTGAACTTCACGGAGCAGGTGACCTTGGAGCCGACGCGGGCCGCGCCGGTGACCTTCGGCGCGGTGGTGACCGAGGGCGCGCGGAGCTTGACGGTGAGCGCGACCGCGGCGGAGGTCGAGCCGGTGTGGTCCGCCGGATTCGCGGGCGTGAACTGCGCCTTCAACGAGTGGGCGCCGACCGCGAGAGTGGTGGTGGAGAGGGACGCCGTCCCGTTCGAGACGGTGACGGGCGAGCCGTACGGAGTGGTCCCGTCGAGGAACCGCACAGTGCCGGGCGCCGTGGCGGGCGTGATCTTCGCGGTGAGCTTGACCTCGGTGCCCTGGGTGACGGAGCCGGCCGGTGACACGGTGAGGGCCGCCGTCGTCGGCTGCGCCGGAGCGGTGCTCTGGTACGCCGTGTTCGAGGTGAACCAGATGGAGCCCTTGAAGTCACCGTACGTCGTACTCCCGAAGGCCTTGCGGCAGGTGACCGTGAACTCGTAGCGGCCCTCAAGCGTCTTGAAGCCCGCCGTGTTGGCGTAGTCCCGCATGGTCTCGGTCAGCGGCACCTCGAACCCATCACCCACGACCGGATAGATGCTGATGTCCGAGTTGCCCACCACGTTCTGGCCCTCGGCCGGGAAGCCCGCACCGGTCACCGAGACGAGGATGTGGTCCGCGGGCTCGGGGCAGGTGCCCGAGGTCCTCAGATTCACGCCCGAGGTGTCGGTGCCGGTGGCCGGCGACGGCGTGAGCGTGCCCAGGGTGTCGGCCTGCGCTACGGGCGCGCCGAGCAGCACGAGCCCGCTGAGGACACCGACGGCGCCGGTGAGCAGCGCGGCGAGCGCCTTACGGGCCGTCATCGGTTGCCGCCGTTCGCGAAAGTGAGCAGTCCGCGGCGGCGGGCCCAGAAGACGGCGGCGGTGCCGAGGCCGATCAGGGCCGCGGAGCCGACGCCGAGGAGTCCGGCCTGGGCACCGGTGCTGGCGAGGGCGCCGCCCGTACCGCCGGAGGCGACCTCGGTGGAGACATCGGTGGAGCCGCCGGAGGAACCGCCGTCGGAGGCGCCGCCGTCCGAGGAACCGCCGTCCGCGGTGCCCGGGTCACCGGTCTCGGTGGGCAGACCGGTGTCGGACGGCTCGACCGAGTCGCTCGGCGCCGGGTCGTCGGTGGGCTCGGTCGTGTCGCTCGGCTCCGTGCTGGGCTCGGTGCTCTGCGACGGACTGGGCGAGGTGCTCGTGGGCGGGTCCGAGGGCCCGGCCGGGTCGGTGTTCTGGTAGGCGGTGTTCGAGGTGAACCAGATGGAGCCGGTGAAGTCGCCGTACGTGGTCTCGCCGAAGGCCTTGCGGCAGGTGACGGTGAAGTCGTAACGGCCTTCCAGCGTCTTGAAGCCGGCGATGTTGGCATAGTCCCGCATGGTCTCGGTCAGCGGAATCTCGTATCCCGCGTCCGCGACCGGGTAGATGCCGACCTCCGAGTTGCCGACGACATTCTGGCCCTCGGCGGGGAAGCCCTTGCCCGCCACCTTGACGATCAGGTAGCCGGCCTCTTCCGGGCAGATGGCGGAGGTCGTCAGATTCACGCCCGAGGTGTCGGTGCCGGTGGCCGGGGTCACCTTGACGGTGCCCACCGGGTCGGCGGCCTGCGCGGCGGGCGCGCCGAGCAGCAGCGCACCGCCCGCGGCGGTCAGCAGAGTGGCGGCGCCGAGGGCGGCCGGCCTGGAGAAACGCTTGGTCAGCATGGAGG
>NZ_FMDK01000478.1 GCF_900091995.1 Streptomyces sp. MnatMP-M17 | reverse complement strand
GGGGGTGAGCGAGGTCGGCCCAGCTGGCGCCCGCGTCGCGGGCGGTTTCGATCAGGCCGGTCTCCCATCCGGCGAGCTGTTCGCGGACCTGCCGCAGCAGCGACAAGGAGGCCAGGGCCTGTTCCGGACCAGGGGTGGGCGCGGTCGGGGTCTCGTGCTGGGCTTCGCGCAGGGCGTTGTCTATGGCGTTGAGGGCCGCCACGGCGGCGAGGAACGACGCCGGGCTGTGGGCGTCGGTGCTGGTCGTGGACGGCTGGCCGGCCGGGATCACGGACACCTCCCTCGGGTTGTCATCAGGCTGATGACATCATGTTTGTCATCCATCGGATGACATGTTACAACGGAACCAGTAAGGCGCATTGGCAGTAACTGCCTGAACCCACTGGAGGTGTTTTCACGATGTTGATGCGCACTGACCCCTTCCGTGAGCTGGACCGGCTGACGCAGCAGCTGATGGGCCCGGGTACCTGGTCGAAGCCGTCGGCGATGCCGATGGACGCCTACCGCGAGGGCGACGAGTACGTGGTGGCCTTCGACCTGCCCGGTGTCACCGCGGACGCGATCGACATCGACGTCGAGCGGAACATGCTGACTGTCAAGGCCGAGCGTCGGCCGGTGGCGAAGGCCGACGACGTGCAGATGGAACTGTCCGAGCGGCCGCTGGGCGTCTTCTCCCGCCAGATCGTGCTCGCCGACACCCTCGACACCGAGCACATCCAGGCCGACTACGACGCGGGCGTGCTCACCCTGCGCATCCCGATCGCCGAGCGCGCCAAGCCCCGCAAGATCTCCATCGGCGTCGGATCCGGCCACAAGGAGATCTCCGGCTGACACCGGCCGGACAGGTGCGGAGGACGGGCACCTGATCTCCCCCTCCATCCCGCCCTCCGCACCCCTACGGGCATCCGAATGAAACAAGACGGGGTGGCGGCCGAGATGGCTCTGCGACGCGAAGCGTTCCTCGACCACGTCAAGGAACGCGGCGAGTACGACACTGTGGAGGAAGCCGAGCGCGCGGCCCGGGTGGTGCTCGCCCTGCTCGGCGCGCACCTGGTCGGCGAAGTCCGCGCCCAGCTCGCGGCACGCCTGCCGGAGGAATTCGCCCTGATCCTGCTCAACCCGCTCCAGAGCGCCGAACCGCTGCCACCGGAGCGGTTCCTGCGGGCCACTGCGGCCTGGATCGAGGGCGCCACCGAGCACACCGCGACCTGGGACGTCAGCGCCGTCCTCTCAACGGTCGCCGACACGGCCGGCGATGACCTGCTGGGCCAGATCCTGCTCCAGCTCCCCACCGGCTACGACCTCCTCTTCGGCCGCCCCCAGCCCACCTGACCACCCTGGCTCCTATGAAAGGCATGCACCGCAGTGATCACCGACGTACGCGTACCGCTTGAGCACCAGCAGCCGTACTCGACGGCGTATGAGCAGATGCTGGAGAAGGTCCGCTACGAAGGCGCCTACCCCACCCGCGAGCGAGCTGAGGAAGCCGTCCGCCTGGTCCTTTCGGGGCTGGGACGCCAGTTGACCGGCGACGAACGCGTCGACCTGGCCGCCTGCCTGCCCCTGGAGGCCGCCCGCGTCCTGACCGCGCAGATCCCCGACCCTCAGCCGCTGACCGGCTGGGCCTTCGTCAAGGACCTCGCCGCCCGCTCCGGCGCCTCCCTGGCCACCACCCGCTGGGACACCGGGTCCGTCTTCGCGGCCGTCGCCGCCCACACCGGCCCCGACCTCATCACCCGCATCCTGCACCAGCTCCCCACCGGCTACGCCCTGCTGTTCGGCCGCGCCGAACTCAACCCCGCCGCGTAAACGGTCCGTGCCCTTCCACCGCCAGGGAGGGTTGGACGACGGTGCACGGCCCGCGCGCCCCGCAGGGAGAGGCCGCCGCAGCCCGGCGTGACAGCCGGGCTCCGGGCGGGGCCGGAGCCATGGTGAAGACGACGTTGCCCGGGACGCCGACGCGTCCCGGGCAGTATGTGCGGGCGCCAGCCGCGAAGCCGCTTGGGCAGGTGCAGGTCTTCGCCGTCTCAGGCCGAGGCCGGCGGAGCGGATGACTCGGCGGCGCGGCGGTATTCGGCGTTGATGCGCTGGGCTTCTTCGAGCTGGTCTTCGAGGATGACGATGCGGCAGGCGGCCTCGATCGGGGTCCCTTGGTCGACGAGCTCCCGGGCCCGGGCGGCGATGCGCAACTGGTAGCGGGAGTAGCGGCGGTGCCCGCCCGCGGAGCGAAGCGGGGTGATCAGGCGGGCTTCGCCGATGGCGCGGAGGAAGCCCTGGGTGGTGCCGAGCATCTCGGCGGCCCGGCCCATGGTGTAGGCGGGGTAGTCGTCGTCGTCGAGACGGCCGAAGGTGTCGTCTGCTGTCATTGCACCTCTCTGTGGAACACGCTTGAGGGGCCCTGGTGTCGTACGACACCAGGGCCCCGAAGGAACTGCTACACCATCTGCCGGCCCTGGTACTGCGCCGGCGTTCTGTTTCCGCTGACCCGACGGGAACGCTGTCGGGGGTGCGGGGATCGCGGTTGCTTGACCGGAGACCACCTCACTATCGATGTCCTGCGGTACCCGGGCTCAAGACTTCCGCCCGGGCGATCCTGATGGCGCCTGGCTCCTCCGTTCTTCCTCGGTGATCAATTGCATACTGCTGGTACTGCGAACTGCTCAGCGGCCTGTGACAGCGCCACCCTTCGGCAGCCAGCCCCGTCGCCCGTCCTGCGTCTGCTCTGGCTTAGAACCCCACTGCCGAACTTCCCGGCGCGCGCGCCCGCAGCCGACGCCTTCACCGAGGTACTGCTCACTGACTTCACTGCTGGGTACCGCGTCCTGCACTTACGGGTACTGCGTCAACAGCGGTACTGCTCACGGCGGCCCCTGATCACTGCGGGCCACCCGGTCCGGTCGCCAGTCCCGTCGCCGTCCTGCAACAACCCTGGCTTCAAAACTCCGCCACCGCACCGTCCTGCCAACTGCAACTGCGGGTACTGCTGCCCGGCAGTTCGTCTCTGCCAGGCCCTGCTGACTTCCTGGGGTTACGAGAGAAACATAACCAGACCACCGCCCAATGTCTACTCCAGCCACCATAGATTTTCGTGCGTTCGGCGATGAGGTAATCGAACTCGAACAGCGACGACACAGGGTTGGCGGACCACAGCTGCTGTTCGCGTTCCTCGCCGCGATTGCGGAGACCGAGCGGGAGAACATTCGGGAGTCGACGCTGGAGGGGCTCGACACCGCGGCCCGCAAGGGCAAGCACGGCGGCCGGCCGCCGGTCATCACCGAGGACATGCTGCACCCGTGCTGCGGCGCCGCGCGGGCGGCGAGTCCGTCGAGCAGATCCAGCCCGATCTGATCATCCGCACCGGCAAGTGCAAGGGTCAGAACCCCTCCGTCGCCGGCATCTACCGGGCACTCGCCGAGCACGAGAAGCGGGCGGCGTACCCGGAAGCCGTCGAACAGGCCCGCGCCGACTTCGCCGCCCTCACTGGCAGCGAGGTTCCTGAACCTTGTACAGAAGCCAAGGCCCTAACGACACGCTGAGTTACTTGTCACTTCGTGGCAGCCTCGGGAGAACAGGGCCGAGTTCGAGGCCGTCATCCCGGCCCAGGGCGCTGGCGCGCCGCCGGTTCGAACAGACGGCTGATCACATACGTCCGTAAGCGGTGGCGCAGGAAGAACTCGTACGCAGCTGGGAGGTTGTGAGGATGCGGGTGGCCCCCAGCGTCACTGGGGGCCACCCGCAT
>NZ_FMDK01000477.1 GCF_900091995.1 Streptomyces sp. MnatMP-M17 | reverse complement strand
CCATGGCCGCCGCCGTCGCGGGCGCGCTCGGCGGCGCGGACGCCGAGACCGCCGTCGACGCCGCCCTCGCCCAGCTGCCCGGCACCACGGAGATCGGCCGGAACGCCCGTCATGCCCTCAAGCTGGCCCGGGACTTCGCCGGAGAGCCGGCCGGTGCCTTCGCGCTCGTACCGTTGCTGGAGCATCAGATCGTGGACCACGTCTACAGCTACGGCATCGCCGCCGCCGAGACCGTTCCCGTCGCCCTCGCCCTCACACTCGCCGCCCGTGGCGAGGTCAGCGGCGCGGTCCCGGCCGCCGCCTGTCTCTCCCGGGTCGCCGACTCCGCTCCCGCGCTCGCCGGAGCGCTGACCGGCGCGCTCGGCGGCGGCGACTCCGTACCCGCCACCTGGCGGGACGCCTGCCGCACCCTCGCGGGCTGCGCCCTGCCCAGGCTCGCCAGAACCGATCTGGTAGAACTCGCCGGGCTGCTGACAGCCACGGAACTGACCGCTCCGGGTGGACAATTCCGGCATGACGACGCTGAGCACTCCCCCAACACCGGCCCCGAAACCGGCCGCCACCGCAACCGGCACGCGCACGACGAGTACGCACACGGCGACACGCACCCTCGCCGACCGGATCACCGGCTGTCTGATCGGAGCGGCGGTCGGTGACGCGCTCGGCGGTCCGGTCGAGGGCTACTCCCCCGAACAGATCGTCGAACGCCACGGCGGCCGGGTCTCCGGCATCGTCGGCCCGTGGAACGAGAACTGGCGCACCGCCCGTCCCATCGCGCCCTACCACAAGGGCGACGGCCATGTCACCGACGACACCCTGATGACCCATGCGCTGATCCGCGTGTACGAGACCGTACGCGACCATCTCGACGCGTACGCGGTCGCCGACCATCTCGTTCCCGATCTGATGGCCACTCCGCGCTGGATCCCCGAGCTGGAGACCGAGGCGCCGCTTCTCCAGCGGATCTTCCTCGCCGAGAAGTGGATGGTCGCCCGGCTGCACTACGGGCATGTCGATCCGCGCGAGGCGGGCACCGGGAACATCGTCAACTGCGGCGCGGCGATGTACATGGCACCGGTGGGACTGGTCAACGCGGCGCATCCGGCCGCCGCGTACGCCGAGGCGATCGATGTCGCGGGCGCGCACCAGTCCTCGTACGGGCGGGAGGCGGCGGGCGTGTTCGCCGCCGCAGTCGCCGCCGCGTGTCTCCCGGACGCCACGCCCGCGACCGTCGTGGAGACCTGTCTCGCACTAGCGAAGGACGGCACGCGGGCCGCGATCCGGGCGGTACGCGATGTCGCCTCCCGGCACCGCGACACGGAGTCCGCGCTGCGCGGACTGCGCGAGGCCGTCGCGCCCTTCGACACGGTCGGCCCGCACTACCGCAGCCCGGCGCTGGGCGCCCGCCGCCCGTCCCGGGTGCACTCCATCGAGGAACTTCCCATCGCGCTCGGGATGTTGCTGATCGGCGGCGGCGACTACCACCGTACGGTGCTGGGCTCGGTCAACTACGGACGGGACTGCGACTCGATCGCCACCATGAGCGGAGCGCTCGCCGGAGCGCTGGGCGGCGAGTCCGCCGTCCCCGCGGACTGGGCGCGGCGCGTGGCCGACGCGAGCCGGCTCGATCTGCACGCTCCGGCGCGGGTGCTGACGGAGGTGGCCTACGAGGTCTTCACCCGCGACACGGAACGGCGGCGCGCGCACGAGAGCGCGTTCGCGCGGATGACGGACGCCCGGCTGATCGACGCGCCGGCCGACGCGGCCGACGGCAGCCCGTACGAGGCGCCGCACGGCGTCCCGCGCGAGGCACTGCGTACGGAGACACGGCCGGCGGCGGCGCGATGACGGACCTCCGCGTCACCTGGGTGCAGCCCGAGGATCTGATCGGCCATGAGCTGCGCCAGGCCTCGGAGGACGGCCGCGACGCGACGGCCGTCGCCCACCGCTGGCACACGGCAGGAGGCGCCCCGGCCCCGCCTCGCGCGGGCGCCTCCCAGACTCCTCCGGATCCGCGTCTGCGCGCCCTGGCCGAGGAACTGTTGGACGAACTGGCCGGGCTGCCGTCGACGCGGGAACGGTACGAGCCGACGGACCTCGCCGCGATCAGATCGGCGTGCCCCGACTGGCCGACCGCCCGGGACGCGCGGGAGAGACCCGACTCCCGTACAGCCGGTGCGCGGACGGCGGACACCATGCCTCGCCCTCAGTCCGGTGCCACCGCGTCCGTCACGCCGGACCGGCCGCCGTCAGGGCAGGCCCCCGTAAGCCTCACCGTCGCCCGGCTCCATGCCGCCTGGCTCGGCCGGGCGGCCGGCTGTCTGCTGGGCAAGCCCGTCGAGAAGCTGCCGCTCCGTGGCATCCGGGCCATCGCGCGCGCCACCGGCAACTGGCCGCTGCACACCTGGTTCACCGCCGAGGGACTGCCTCCGGATCTCGCCGACGCGTATCCCTGGAACCGCCGTTCCGCGCCGACCTCGCTCGCCGAGAACATCGACGGGATGCCCGAGGACGACGATCTCAACTACTCCGTGCTCAATCTGCTGCTGCTCCAGCGCCACGGCCGGGACTTCACCACCTCGGACGTCGGGCGCCTCTGGCTGGACGAGCTGCCGGCCGGATGTACGTTCACCGCCGAGCGCCTCGCGTACCGCAATCTGCTCTGCGGGATCGAGCCGCCGCACACCGCCCGGTACCGCAATCCGTTCCGGGAGTGGATCGGCGCGGCGATCCGGGCCGATCCGCACGGCTGGACACACCCGGGCGATCCCGGGGCCGCCGCAGCGCAGGCACACCGGGAGGCGACGCTCACGCACACCGCGAACGGCGTCTACAGCGCGATGTTCGTCGCGGCCACCATCGCCGCCGCGGCCGGGCCCACCGGCACCGGG
>NZ_FMDK01000476.1 GCF_900091995.1 Streptomyces sp. MnatMP-M17 | reverse complement strand
GGCGGGGCCGCCGCACCCGCTCCTATCTGAAGAAGTGCGCCCGGGGGCCGCGCGAGGACGTCGCCGAGTCCTGGACCAGGCCCGATCCAGCGGCCCGCGACGGGCGCCGGAGCACACACCGCACACTCACTCCGGCAGAAGAACGGAGACCGGATCGATGCGTATCGACCGGCTCGACCATCTCGTGCTGACGGTGGCCGACATCGACACCACGGTCGACTTCTAGGCGGCGAGCGTGAGCGGCAGCCGGATCAGTGGCTGCCGCTCCTGTGTGCTCAGACGGGTGTCACCAAGTGGACGGCGCCGGTGGGACGACCACCGGCGGGCGGTCGTCGCAGGTGATGGTGTTCGGCAGTTCCCACGTCGCGAGCCAGGCGCCGGTGGTGCCGCCTCCGTCGTTGCCGCCGAGGTCCGTCAGCGAGAACTCCGAGCCTGCGGGCGTGAAGTTGAACGATCCGCAGTTGTTGACACCGACCGCTCCGACATTGCGGGCGTCCACGTTCTGGAAGGACGCCGAGCCCGCCACCCGCGCGCTGACCACCGAGGTGCCCGTACCGTCGACCTTGATGTCCTTGAAGTGGACATTGGTGATCGAGTACAGATCCTTCACCGGCCAGTCGCTGACCAGCATGATCGCGTTGTAGGTGTTGTCGAGGAAGTGGTCACCGGTCACCTGGATGTCGGCGTCGATGTCCTTCTCCAGCGCGAAGAACCAGATGGCGCCCAGGCCGATGTTCCAGTTCAGCTCGTACGTACCGGCCCGGACCGTGGTGTTGTCGGTGATCCGCAGATGCCCGGTGAACGCCTCGGCGCCGAAGCGTGATCCGACCTGGATGGCGCTGCCCTCGCGGATCGGATCGGCGATGAGGTTGCTGGAGACGGTGTTGTCCTTGCCGCCGTAGATGGCGATGCCGTTCGCGAGCACCGGCGTCTGTACGGTGTTGTGGTCGAAGGTGTTGCCTGCGTTGGCGGTCTTCTCCGACCACATGGCGAGACCGTCGTCACCCGAGTTGCGGACGAAGTTGTCCGACACCACCGAATCCGTCACACCGGTGTGGAAGTTGAGGCCGTCGGCGATCTGGTCCACGATCACATTGTCGGTGATCCGCAGATTCGACATCGGTCCGTCGAACCAGAGACCGACCTTGGTGTGCCGGATGTAGAGGCCTTCGATGGTGGAGTCGCTCATCGCTCCGCCGATACCGTTCACCTGGTCGGTGTCGATGCGCTCGCGGACATCGCCCTCGATCGCGAAGCCGGACAGATGCACATCGGTGCTGCCGCCGTCCGCGGCGTCCTTGCCGTAGAAGCCGACACCGGTGTGGACCGAGCCGTCGGGTGCCGGCGTGCTCAGCTCCACCTGACGGCCCTTGATGATGGTGTACCAGTTGCCGGCGCCCACGATCGTGACGTCGTCGACGATGATGTGACGGTTCACCTGGTAGGTGCCCGGCGGTATGTACACCTTCAGATGCTTGCGCTTCGCGAAGGCGATCGCCTTGTCGAACGCGTCGGCGGATTCGCGCCGGCCGGACGGATCGGCGCCGAAGGCCAGGACATTCGCGGCGAGGAGCTCGACACGCGGCGGAGCGACGAACTCCGAGTCGAGCAGATCGATCACCGTCCACGCGGCCCTGCTGCCGACGGGAACCGTGAGCCGGACCTTGTCACCGGCGCGGTACGTCGCACCGAGCAGCAGACGCTGTTCGTCGTAGAAGTGGTTCGGCCGGAAGGGCTTGTCGATCGCCGGCGCCGGCGTCGTCCCGCTCGGCACACAGGAGCACTCGGTGATCCACCAGTCGGGATGCAGCAGACCGGCGTTCGGGTCGTTCGAGAACGGGTACTGGTTGTAGAGCCACGCGTACTGCGACGTCAGAGTCATGATGGAGCGCTTCTTGCCGTTCACCGCGACATCGAGCGGTGCGGTGATGCCGCCGCCGTCGGGCGCGTCCGGAATGCTGTACCGCACGGTGATCGCGTTGGCCGCGCTCGGCAGTGTGAACTCGACATGCTGTCCTGCCGTCAGTTTGACCGCCTTACGGCCGGACGCCTCGGCCGGCAGCGTGTACGCGGTACGGTCCGGGCCGATGACCGCGCCGTTCGTCGGGGCGTTCTCCGCCTCCTGCTCGACAAAGCCGACGCGCGCGCCTCTGCCCGCGACGAGCGATGGATCGAGGGCGGCGCGTGTCACAACAGGGACCGACGCGGCCGATCCGGCCGACCTGGCCGACGCACCGTCAGCGCCCGTACCGGCGAGGGCCGTACCGCCGGCCAGCACGCTGAGACCGACAGCGACCGCGGTCACGGCGGCGACGGTCCTCGCGGTCCCGCGCGCTGGTCTGCCGGACCGTCTCGCTGCGGCTCCTGTGATGCTCCATGACATCGAAATGCTCGTTTCTGTCGGGAGGGTGAACGCCTGTGACGCTCGGCGGAGCGGACGCCATGAGGTGAGGCGACAGTAGGACCCACGCAGCCCGTTCCACAAGGTTCATGCGAACCGATTTCGTCTCCTTGCCACTCAACTGCGCACACTCGTTGAATTCTTGCGCTGACCGCCTGGTTCATTGCCAGATTTCCGCAACGCGGGACAAGGCTCACCGGACAGGTCGCCACCACCGAGGTGGACGGTGCCGCCGAGACAGGGACTGCCGGTCCCTGGACAAGTGGGCCCTTCATCCAGTCCATGGCCCGGCCCAAGCTGGGGCGTGGCGAGTGGTTTGTCCGGATCGCGTGACCAGCACGCGGCGGCCACCCGCCATGAGGGAGCCGTCCCATGACCACACAGGGCAAGATCGCGATCATCACCGGAGCCAACCGGGGTCTGGGGCGCGGTACCGCGCTCCGGCTCGCCGAGGACGGTGTCGATCTGATCATCACCTACCGCTCCCACGCCGACGAGGCCGACGCCGTTGTCGACGCCGCGGCAGGGCTGGGCCGTACCGCTTTCGCCCTTCGGCTCGACACCGGCGCGCTCGAATCGTTCGACCGGTTCACCGACGACGTACGCCGTGTGCTGAAGGACGGCTGGGGCCGGGAGAGCTTCGACTTCCTGGTCAACAACGCCGGCGGCGCCCTGATGGCGCCGTTCGCGGAGACCACTCCGGAGGGCTTCGACGAGCTGATGAATGTGCACTTCCGCGGTGTGTACTTCCTGACCCAGGGACTCGTACCGCTCATCGCGGACGGCGGGCGCATCATCAACGTCTCCACAGGACTGACCCGTTTCACCGGTCACGGTGCCTCGGCGTACGCGTCGATGAAGGGCGCCGTCGAGGTTCTCACCCGGTATCTCGCCAAGGAACTCGGTCCGCGTGGCATCACCGTGAACACGGTCGCTCCCGGTCCCGTGGCCACCGACTTCGCCGGCGGCCTCATCCGCGACAACGAACAGGTCCGCGCGCAGCTGGACAGCCAGACGGCGCTGGGCCGGGTGGGAGAACCCGAGGACATCGGCGGCGTCGTCGCGGCGGTGCTCTCCGAGCACACCGGATGGATCACCGGGCAGCGTATCGAGGCCTCGGGCGGCACCCTGCTCTGAGCGGAGCGGTACGAGGTGGCGCGCGGTTCCATGATCCCGCGCGCCACCGTCGCCGCACCTGGGCGCATCCGGGCGTACCAGGGCTTCGCTGACCGAAGAGGGAGACTGAGCAGATGGACCGAGCACAACTGGCGGACTTCCTCCGCACCCGCCGCGAAGCCCTTCAGCCCGAGGACGTCGGCCTCCCTCGCGGTCCGCGCCGGCGCACCCGCGGTCTGCGCCGCGAAGAGGTGGCGACCTTGTGCGGTATGTCCACCGACTACTACAGCCGTATCGAGCAGCAGCGCGGTCCGCAGCCCTCGGAACCGATGCTCGCCGCGATCGCACGCGGACTGCATCTGTCCCTGGACGAGCGCGACCATCTCTTCCGGATGGCCGGGCACAACACTCCGGGCCGGGCGCTCCGCGGCGACCATGTCAATCCGGGCATCATGCGCATCCTGGACCGGCTGGACGACACTCCGGCCCAGGTCATCAATGGAATCGCCGAAACACTGACGCAGACCAGACTCGCGGTCGCGCTCCTCGGCGACGAGACCCGCCACACCGGTCTGGCGCGCAGCCTGCTCCACCGCTGGTTCACCGATCCGCGCGCACGGCTGATCTATCCGGAGGACGACCACCCGACGCACAGCCGGTTCTTCGCCTCCCAGCTCCGCGTCGCCTACTCACGCCAGGGCGCGGACTCCCGCGCCGGCCGGATCGTCGATGTGCTCCTGGAGGAGAGCGAGGAGTTCGCCGCCCTGTGGAGCGCGCATGAGATCGGCATCCCCCGCGACGGACCGAAGCGGATCCGCCACCCCGAACTGGGTGTGCTCGAACTGCACTGCCAGGTCCTCTTCGACGTCGACCAGGCGCAGGCCCTTCTCGTCTTCACCGCCACGCCCGGAACGCAGAGTTACGAGAAGCTCCAGCTCCTGTCCGTCATGGGCGACCGACAGCCCCACACCTGACGGCGGTCAGCCGCCGTCGCTGGAGCCCGAGCCCGAGCCGGAGCCGGAGCCGGAGCCCGCATCGGCCGGCGTGCGATCGGCGAAAACGCCGTGGAGTATCCCGGTGGCCTGGCCCACCTCGACCAGATATCCGTCCGGATCACGCAGATAGCAGCGCAGCTCCGCCTTGCGGTCGAGCGGCTCGGTCAGGAAGTGCGCGCCCTTCGCGGTGGCCTGCTCGTAGAACGCGGCCAGATCGGCGACCCGTACATTCAGGAACGAGGACACGGGGTCGCCGGGAGCGGGCGGAGTGAGGATGACATCGGGCTTGTCCGGAGTGGGTCCGCCGCCCGGGTTCATGATGATCCAGCTGTTGGCCACCTTCACGATCGCGGGATTCTCGGCGAGCACCACCTCGCCGCCGAGGATGTCCGCGTAGAAGCGGCTCGAAACGCCGACATCACGCACCGTGAGGAAGTGCGTCAGGACCAGCCCCTGTGACGGTGCCGGAAGATCTTCTCGTCGCGCCATCACCGTCTCCCTGGTTCACCCGCCCGACAGCACCGCACCACGTGCGGGACCGCACAGCGCGTACGGGACCGCCGCGCCATGTCCACTCTGCTGGCCCCAGGACACCCGGGCAACTCAACGGGCGCCGACAGGGCCGCAATCGCGCCGAATGAGACGACCGGAGACGGAACGGACCGCAGGGCCGTACGGGCGGTATGCGGCGGGCCGTCCGTATACCGCTTTCCGTTGTGCCGTACGGACAGGGCGCGCCAAAACGGTGATCACGGGACATGCCAGGCCCGCCCACGAGAAGCGGCGGGAGACGCCGGGATCGCCCGCGTTTTTCCGTCATGTTTCACAACCGGCGCACGGAACCCGCACGCACCCATCACCATATGAGGCATCAGTGCACGGCGCCGGTCCTCCGTACGAGGGCCGGCGCCGTGCTGGGGGCGGGGGTCCGGCGGTCGGGAGAGCCGACCGGACCCGCCGGGGAGGGATTCGACCGTATGAAGCGGAGCATTCGCACGACCGCACTGACCGCCGGAGCGCTGCTGCTCGCGCTCGCGTTACCCGCGGCGCCGGCGCTCGCCGATGAGCCGGCGCCCCGTATCGATTTACGCGTCCTGGTGGTCACCGACGGCGGTCCGGCCACGGCCGCCATCGCCGCCGAACTCGACACCGCCGGCACGCCGTACACCGTGGTGGATCTCGGACGCTCCGACCGGCCCGTGATCGGACCGGCCTTCCTGGCCGATACGGTGGACGGCCGGCCACGGGCGAAGTTCCAGGCCGTGGTCCTGCCCAACGACAACCCGTTCGACGCCGGCTCGCCCGAGATGGCCGCCCTCGCCGCCTATGAGCGGACGTACGCGATCCCGCAGGTCGACGCGTACACCTACGCACGGCCTCAGGCCGGTCTCGAAGTGCCCACCAGCGGCGGCTACAGCGGTTCCCTGGACGGTGTACGGGCCGAGGTGACTCCCGCGGGCAGCGCGGGCCCGTTCGGCTATCTCGACGGCGAGGTGCCCTTCGAGGACAACGCCCCGGACATCGGGGAGAGTTACGCCTATCTCTCCCGGCCGCTGGCCGACGCCGACTTCACCACCTATGTGGACGCGCCGATACCCGGCTCCACCGCCAGAGGCTCGCTGGTCGGCGAGTACCGGCACGACGGCCGCCGGGAACTGGTGGTCACCTTTGTATACAACCAGTACCAGCAGCAGTTCAGGCTTCTCGCCCGTGGCATCGTCGACTGGATGACCGAGGAGATACGCCTCGGTGGTTCCCGGAACTACTTCGCCGTCCATGTGGACGATGTCTTCGGCGCCGACGACCGCTGGGACCCGCTGCTCAACTGCACTCCCGGCGATGTGGACTGCCCGCCTGGCCAAGGCACCCAGAATCCCATCCGGATGTCGGCCGAGGACGTGCGCGACGCCGCCGACTGGTCACGGCGGCGCGGCTTCGCGCTCGATCTGGCGTACAACGGCGCCGGCAGCGAGCAGCACCGCGAGGACAACGGCGGAGCCGATCCGGCCACCGATGAATTCCTGGCCAGGCACGCCGACTTCCGCTGGCTCAACCACACCTACGATCACGCGTTCCTCGGCTGCGAGCAGAATGTCACCGTCGTCCCGTGGAAGTGCGCCACCAATGCCGACGGCAGCACACGCTATGTCAGCCGTACGGAGATCTCCCGGCAGATATCCGAGAACCGGCAGTGGGGCGAGCGGGCCGGACTCCCGCTGCGGAACGACGAGTTGGTGACCGGTGAGCACTCCGGGCTGAAGGTGCTGCCGCAGCAGCCCGACGACAACCCGAATCTCGCTCCCGCGCTCGCCGACAACGGTGTCGCCTGGCTCGCCTCCGACAACTCCCGTGACCCGGGCCAGCGCACCGTCGGTCCCGCCCTCACCGTGGCCCGGTATCCGATCAACATCTTCTACAACGCGGGCCGGACGTCCGAGCAGGTCGACGAGTACAACTGGCTCTACACCAGCCGGGCGCAGGGCGGCAGCGGTCTGTGCGAGGACCTCGCCAACACCACCTGCCTGGACGCGCCGCTGGACACCGCGACCGGCTACACCGACCACATCGTGCCGCTGGAGACGAGCATCGCCCTCGGGCATGTCCTCGCCAACGACCCGCGTCCGCACTTCATGCACCAGTCCAATCTCGCCGAGGACCGGATCGGATACCCGGTCCTGGACGCGGTCCTCGACCGGTACGCGGCGCTCCACGCCGACAACACGCCGCTGGTGAACCTCCGGATGAGCGACATCGGTGAGGAGCTGCGCGAGCGGACCGTCTGGAACACCGCCGTCAAGAGCGGCGCCGTCACCGGCTACCGGATCGGCGACACCGTGACCGTCCAGGCGCCGCAGGACGTGGCTGTCACCGCCACCATGCCAGCCGGGACCGCCCAGAGCCTCCCGGCTGGGACCACAGGCTTCGGCGAGCCGTACGCGGGAACCGTCTCCGGCTGGGTCTCGCGGGCAGTCGGCCAGGACAGGGTCACGCTCACACTGCCGCAGGCTCTGGTACCGGCCCATGCCGCAGCGGACGCCTCTGCCGCAGCGGACCAGGCGGCCGGCCACGGCGACCGGACCGCGCGCCGCGCCGCAGAGCCATCACTGCGGACCGCGCCGCGCGCGCCGGTACCCGCCGGTGTCCTACGGCCGGAACGGCCAGTAGGGACCGTGCAGCCCGTGCAGCCCGTGCGGCTCGGCACCGAGCACTGATCCAGGCACCTTTCTCCCGGCACCGGGTCCTGTCCGCCGCATGGCCGACAGGGCCCGCCACGCCACCGCACTCTTCTCGCCGTGGAGCGCCTCCATGCCCCAGCGTCACCGCACGCCGCGTCCCGGCGCGGCGCGTGTCACCCTCCTCACCGAAGGCACCTACCCCCACAGTCACGGCGGCGTGAGCGTCTGGTGCGACCAGCTCGTCGGCGGTATGCCCGACATGGACTTCCATGTCGTCGCGGTCACGGGAACCGGCCGCGAGAGCGCCGTATGGGAACTTCCGCCGCAGGTGACCGGGCTGGACCCGGTCCCGATGTGGGGGCCCGCTCCCGACGGAGCCCTGCCGCGCGGTCGCGCGCTGCGCCGGCTGACGGCCGCGTACGAACGGTTCCTGACGGCGCTGCTCGATCCGGCCGCAGAGAGCGGCTTCGCTCCCGCCCTCTACGAGATGGCACGCGCCGCGCAGGACGGGACGCTCAGCCCCGCCCTGCGCGACAACCGCGCGGTGCGGATACTGACCGCCGTATGGAACCGGCCGGGACTGCCCGTACGCGAGGCCCGCCCGACGCTGTACGACGCGGTCACCGCCACCGGGCTCCTGGAGCACGCGCTGCGCCCGTTCGCCGCCCGTCCGCCGGAGCTGGGCGTGAGCCACGCGGTCAGCGGCGGTGTCGCCGTGCTGCCGGGCCTGGCCGCGGCCGAACTCCACGGTGTCCCGCTGCTGCTGACGGAGCACGGCGTCTATCTGCGGGAGCGCTATCTCGGCTACCGGACCGCTCCTTACCGCTGGCCCGTCAAGGCGGTCCTGCTGGGCTTCTTCCGGCTGCTGGCGGAGGAGACGTACCGCAGGGCCGCGCTGATCACTCCCGGCAACCGCTACAACCGGCTCTGGGAGGAACAGGGCGGAGCCGATCCACGGCTGATCCGCACGGTCTACAACGGAGTCGATCCCGCGGCCTTCCCGCCCGCCGGACCCGAACCGGCCCTGCCGACCCTGAGCTGGGCGGGACGCGTCGATCCGATCAAGGACCTGGAGACACTGATACGGGCGTTCGCCCGGGTCCGCGCGGAGCTGCCGCAGGCGCGACTGCGGCTCTTCGGCGGCACTCCGCGCGGCGGCGAGGCCTACCGGGAGCGGTGCGAGGAGCTCGCCGCCTCCCTCGGCCACGGCGACGCGGTCACCTTCGAGGGACGGGTCGAGGACATCAAGGACGCCTACGCGGCGGGCAATGTGGTAATGCTCTCCAGCATCAGCGAGGGCTTTCCGTTCACTCTGATAGAGGCGATGTCCTGCGGGCGGGCGACCGTCTCCACCGATGTCGGCGGCGTGCGCGAGGCGGTGGGACCGACGGGTCTGGTGGTCCCGCCGCGCGAGCCCGCCGCCATGGCCGCGGCGGCGCTGGAGCTGCTGGCCGATCCGCCACGACGTGCCGC
>NZ_FMDK01000474.1 GCF_900091995.1 Streptomyces sp. MnatMP-M17 | reverse complement strand
TGCTGGCCGTAAGGACCGGGCTGCGGCTGACCGTACGGCCCAGGCTGCTGAGGCGGCTGGCCACCGTACGGGCCCGGCTGGTTGTAACTCATCTGTCCTGTCCCCTCCAGAAACTTATGCGTTCCGAACATCCTGTCGGAAGGGACGGTGACCTGGGCCGTCCGGGGCGGCTCCGTTACCGAACTATCCCGTTTCAGTACGCGCCCGTGACACCTCTAAACTGACCCCGTGACCGAGAACACTCAGCAGCAGCCAGCCAGCAACCCCGAACTGCCGACCCAGTATGTGCCGGCCGAGGTGGAGGGGAAGCTGTATGAGCGCTGGGTAGACCGCGGTTATTTCGAGGCCGACGCGAAAAGCGGCAAAGAGCCGTACACCATCGTCATCCCGCCGCCGAACGTCACCGGCACGCTGCACCTCGGGCATGCCTTCCAGCACACGCTGATGGACGCCCTCACCCGCCGCAAGCGGATGCAGGGCTACGAGGCGCTGTGGCTGCCCGGGATGGACCACGCCGGTATCGCCACGCAGAACAAGGTCGAGCAGCAGCTCGCCGAGGAGGGCAAGTCCCGCCAGGACATCGGGCGGGACGAGTTCGTCGAGCGGGTCTGGCAGTGGAAAGAGGAGTACGGCGGCCGGATCCTCGGCCAGATGCGCCGGCTCGGCGACGGCGTCGACTGGTCGCGCGAGCGCTTCACCATGGACGAAGGGCTGTCCAAGGCCGTCCAGACGATCTTCAAGAAGCTCTACGACGACGAGCTGATCTACCGCGCCGAGCGCATCATCAACTGGTGTCCGCGCTGTCTCACCGCGATCTCCGACATCGAGGTGGACTACCAGGAGGACGACGGCGAGCTGGTCTCGCTGAAGTACGGCGAGGGCGACGAGACGGTCGTCGTCGCGACGACCCGGGTCGAGACGATGCTCGGTGACACCGCCGTCGCCGTCCATCCCGACGATCCGCGGTACGCGCATCTCATCGGCAAGCGGATCAAGCTTCCGCTCACCAACCGTACGATCCCGGTCGTCGCGGACACCCATGTCGACCCGGAGTTCGGCACGGGCGCGGTCAAGGTGACACCGGCGCACGACCCGAACGACTTCGCCATCGGCCAGCGGCACGGTCTCGAATCCCTGACGATCATGGACGAGCGCGCGGTCATCACCGCGCCGGGCCCGTTCGAGGGACTCGACCGGTTCGAGGCGCGCTCCGCGATCGTGGAGGCGCTGCGCCAGCAGGGCCGCGTCGTCGCCGAGAAGCGTCCGTACGTCCACTCCGTGGGCCACTGCTCGCGCTGCAAGACGACGATCGAGCCGCGGCTGTCGCTCCAGTGGTGGGTCAAGGTCGAGCCGCTGGCGAAGGCCGCGGGTGACGCGGTCCGGGACGGGCGCGTCAGGATCCATCCGGAGGATCTGTCGAAGCGGTACTTCGACTGGGTCGACAACATGCATGACTGGTGCATCTCGCGCCAGCTCTGGTGGGGCCACCGCATCCCGGTCTGGTACGGCCCGAACGGCGAGACCGTGTGTGTCGGACCGGACGACGAGCCGCCCACGGGCGAGGGCTGGACGCAGGACTCGGACGTCCTGGACACCTGGTTCTCCTCCGGTCTGTGGCCCTTCTCGACGCTCGGCTGGCCCGAACAGACCGCGGATCTCAAGAAGTTCTACCCGACCGATGTGCTGCTCACCGGCCACGACATCATCTTCTTCTGGGTCGCCAGGATGATGATGTTCGGGCTGTACGCGATGGACGGTATGGCGCCGTTCCACACGATCGCGCTGACCGGTCTCGTCCGCGACGAGCACGGCAAGAAGATGTCGAAGTCCAACCCGAACTCGGTGGACCCGCTGGACTGGATGAACGCGTACGGCTCGGACGCCGTCCGCTTCACCCTGGCCCGTGGCGCCAACCCCGGCGCGGACGTGCCGATCGGCGAGGACTGGGTCCAGGCGTCGCGCAACTTCGCGAACAAGATCTGGAACGCGACACGCTTCGCGCTGATGAACGGCGCCACGGTCGAGGGCCCGCTGCCCGAGGCCGGTGAGCTGTCGGCGGCGGACCGCTGGATCCTGTCGCGGCTGAACGCGACGGTCGCGCAGGTCGACGCGTACTACGAGGACTACCAGTTCGCGAAGTTGAGCGACGCGCTGTACCACTTCGCCTGGGACGAGGTCTGCGACTGGTACGTCGAGCTGTCCAAGACCCCCTTCTTCGAGGGCGGCGCGCAGGCGCGGGTCTCCGGGCGGGTGCTGGGCGAGGTCCTCGATGTGATGCTGAGGCTGCTGCACCCGGTGGTCCCGTTCGTCACGGAGACGCTGTGGACCACGCTCACCGGCAAGGAGTCGCTCGTCATCGCGGACTGGCCGGCCGACAGCGGCTTCCGTGACGCGGAGGCCGAGCGGGAGATCGGGCATCTTCAGCAGGTCGTCACCGAGGTCCGCCGGTTCCAGGCCGACCAGGGGATGCAGCCCGGGCAGAAGGTGCCGGCGCGGCTGGAGCTGTCCGGAACGGCGCTGGTGGCGCACGAGGCGGCCATCCGCCGGCTGCTGCGCCTTCAGCCGGAGGGCGAGTCCTTCCACGCGACGGCGACGCTGCCGATCGGGGGCGCTCGGGTGGTGCTGGACCTGTCGGGCGCGATCGACGTCGAGGCGGAGCGTAAGCGGCTGACGAAGGATCTGGGCGCGGCGGAGAAGGAGAAGGCGCAGGCGGAGGCGAAGCTCGGCAACGAGGCGTTCCTCGCGAAGGCGCCCGATCAGGTGGTGGAGAAGATCCGTGCCCGGCTCGCCAAGGCGGAGACGGACATCGAGCGGATCACGGCCCAGGTGGCGGCCCTGCCTCAGGACTGACGCCCGTACGCGCCCGTACGTCTGTACACACGCTCGTACACGCCCGTACGTGCCCGTACGCAGGTGTGAGCTCGGCCCCTCGGCCCGTGACCGGCCGGGGGGCCGGGCTGTCGGTGGGGCTCCGTAGACTGGTGGCGTGAGTGAGCAGCGTCCATTCGACCAGCCCGGCGAGCCCGACGATTTCGACGAGATCGTCGCCGCCGAGACCGAGCGCGACCCCGACCTGGCGGTGATAGAGGCCGGCAGCCGTACGCTGCGCGCCCAGGCAGGGCCCGCGCAGGGCGACGGCGTGCCCGGGCGGCCCGAGGATCCCGAGGTGGACAAGGCGCTGCGCGCCGTGGAGCAGGAGCTCGCCGGGCGCTGGGGCGAGACGAAGCTCGATCCGTCGGTGAGCCGGATCGCCGGGCTGATGGATGTGCTGGGCGATCCGCAGCGCACGTATCCCTCGATCCATATCACCGGGACCAACGGCAAGACGTCCACGGCCCGGATGATCGAGGCGCTGCTCGGCGCGTTCGATCTCCGTACCGGCAGGTACACCAGCCCGCATGTCCAGTCGATCACCGAGCGGATCAGTCTGGACGGCGCGCCCGTCTCCGCCGAGCGGTTCATCGAGACGTACGAGGACATCAAGCCGTATGTCGAGATGGTCGACGGCATGCAGGAGTACCGGCTCTCCTTCTTCGAGGTGCTGACGGGCATGGCGTACGCGGCGTTCGCGGACGCGCCGGTGGATGTCGCCGTGGTCGAGGTCGGCATGGGCGGCACCTGGGACGCGACGAATGTCATCGACGCCACCGTCGCCGTCGTGACGCCGATCGATCTGGACCACACGGACCGGCTCGGGAAGACGCCCGGTGAGATCGCCATGGAGAAGGCCGGGATCATCAAGCAGGGCGCGACGGTGATCCTGGCTCAGCAGCCGGTGGACGCGGCGCAGGTGATGCTCAAGAAGTCCGTCGATGTGGACGCGACGGTCGCGCGCGAGGGCATGGAGTTCGGTGTGGTGGCCCGGGAGGTCGCGGTCGGCGGGCAGTTGCTGACCCTGCGCGGTCTCGGCGGTGAGTACGAACAGGTCTTCCTGCCGCTGTACGGCGCCCATCAGGCGCACAACGCGGCGGTGGCGCTCGCGGCGGTCGAGGCGTTCTTCGGTATCGGCGCCCAGCACGCGCGTCCGCTGGACATGGACACCGTCCGCAAGGCGTTCGCTTCGGTGTTCTCGCCGGGCCGGCTCGAAGTCGTACGGCGTTCGCCCACGGTGGTGCTGGACGCCGCGCACAATCCGGCGGGCGCGCGCGCCGCCGCCGACGGCATCACCGAGTCCTTCGGCTTCAGCCGGCTGATCGGTGTGGTGGGCGCGAGCGACGGCAAGGACGTGCGCGGCGTGCTGGAGGCGCTGGAGCCGATCTGCGCGGAGCTGGTGGTCACCCAGAATTCGAGCTACCGCGCGATGGACGCGGACGAGCTGGCCGCCGTCGCGGTGGAGGTCTTCGGTGACGACCGCGTACAGGTCGAGCCGCGGCTGGACGACGCGCTGGAGGCGGCGATCACACTGGCCGAGGACGAGTCCGAGTTCGCGGGCGCCGGAGTGCTGGTGACCGGCTCGGTGATCACGGTCGGCGAGGCCCGGCTGCTGTTGAAGAGGAGCTGAATTCCTTGCGTACGCTCTGCGCGTCGACGCTGATCGCCGAGATCTTCGTGATCGGTTTCGCCGGTCTGGTCGCGATGAAGTCGGACGATCTGGCGGTGGGCACGGTCTGGACGGTCTGCGGTGTCGCGATGGTGCTGTGTCTGCTGCTCTGCGGGATGATCACCCGTCCCGGTGGTGTGCAGCTCGGCTGGGCGCTCCAGATCGCGCTGGTCGCGAGCGGTGTGGCGGTGCCCGCGATGTTCGCGCTGGGTGCGATCTTCGCGGCCCTGTGGTGGGCCTCGGTGCACTACGGGCGGGCGATCGACCAGGCCAAGGCGCGCTGGGCGGAACAGGCCGAGGCCCAGGAGCGGGCCGGGTCCGGGGAGCAGGCCCAGGAACGGGCCCCGGGACAGGCCTCGGCAGAGGCTGACGCTGTGTAATCGACGCGGGCCGGGCCCTGTAGCCTCTAGGTCCTGCATCCCGCACATGAAGGAGCCTGCACCGTGACCGAGCGCACTCTCGTCCTCCTCAAGCCCGACGCGGTCAGGCGCGGGCTGATCGGCGAGATCATCGGCCGTATCGAACGCAAGGCGGGCTGGACCATCACCGCCCTTGAGCTGCGCACGCTGGACCAGGAGACGCTGGAGCAGCACTACGGCGAGCACAAGGGCCGGCCCTTCTACGAGCCGCTGCTCGGCTTCATGGCCTCGGGCCCGGTCGTGGCCCTGGTGGTCGAGGGCGAGCGCGTCATCGAGGGCGTGCGCGCCCTCGCCGGTCCTACTGACCCGATCGCCGCAGCGCCCGGGTCCATCCGGGGGGACTTCGGCACCATTGTCCGGGAGAACCTGATCCACGCCTCGGACTCCGAGGAGTCCGCCATTCGGGAACTGAAAATTTTCTTTCCGGGCCTTTCCTGACCGTCGGTCAGCCGAACGAGGCCGACCGCCTGAGGCGACCGAAGGAATTCGGTCGCCTTTGGGCATATGCGGGGCCATTACGGGAACGCGTTCGGCCGACTCTTCGTCACTCTTGACGAGGTGGGCCGACGAGTTCGCGGGGCGGGCCAGCGAGCGGACGCCGCACAAGCGTGACTACGATGGAAGCCTCCAAGCCACAGCACCCACCTCGCCATCCTGAGAAGCCATCAAAGCTCTATCTGGGAAGGCCAGACGCATCCTCATGGGGAACAACATGTCGTTCATCGGCCGTGACATGGCTGTCGACCTCGGGACCGCCAACACGCTGGTGTACGTCAGAGGCCGGGGGATCGTACTCAACGAACCGTCCGTCGTAGCCATCAACACCAACACAGGCGGCATTCTCGCGGTCGGCGCCGAAGCGAAGAAGATGATCGGGCGGACACCGGGCAACATCGTTGCCGTCCGTCCGCTGAAGGACGGTGTGATCGCCGACTTCGAAATCACCGAGCGCATGCTGCGCTACTTCATTCTCAAGATCCACAAGCGTCGTTATCTCGCCAGGCCGCGCGTGGTCGTCTGTGTGCCCTCGGGTATCACGGGTGTCGAGCGCCGTGCCGTCATCGAGGCCTCCACCCAGGCCGGCGCGCGTCAGGTGCACATCATCGAGGAGCCCATGGCCGCCGCCATCGGCTCAGGGCTGCCGGTCCACGAGGCCACCGGCAACATGGTGGTCGACATCGGCGGCGGCACCACCGAGGTCGCGGTGATCTCTCTCGGCGGAATCGTCACGGCACAGTCGATCCGTGTCGCCGGCGACGAGTTGGACAACGCGATCATCCAGCACATCAAGAAGGAGTACTCCCTCCTTCTGGGTGAGCGGACCGCCGAGAGCATCAAGATCACCATCGGTTCCGCGTACGACCTCGACAAGGACGAGCACACCGAGATCCGCGGCCGTGATCTGGTCTCCGGGCTGCCGAAGACCGTGGTCATCTCCGCCGCCGAGGTGCGCAAGGCCATCGAAGAGCCGGTCAACTCGATCGTCGACGCGGTGAAGACCACACTCGACAAGTGCCCGCCCGAGCTGTCCGGCGATGTGATGGACCGTGGGATCGTGCTCACGGGCGGCGGCGCCCTGCTGCGCGGTCTTGACGAGCGGCTGCGCCGGGAGACCGGAATGCCCATCCATATCGCCGAGGATCCGCTGGACTCCGTCGCGCTCGGAGCCGGCAAGTGCGTCGAGGAGTTCGAGGCGCTCCAGCAGGTGCTGGACGCCCAGCCCCGTCGTTGACGCGCTCCACGCTCCGCCGTACGGAATCCGCTCCCCCGGACCTCCCGTACGGCGGATCGCCGATATCCCCGATCCACGCTGAAACATTCCTACGAGGAAGGCACGGCCGCCGCACGTGAGGGACACACGAGAGAGCCGGCTGCTCCTGGTGCTGCTGGTCGCCATCGCGTTCGCACTGATCACGGTGGATATCCGCGGTGGTGAGGGCTCACCGGTCGACGGCGCGCGGCGGGCCGCCGCGGCGGTCTTCGGCCCGGTGGAGAACGGTGTCGCGTCCGCGGTGAATCCGGTCGGCAACGCCATAGGAGCCGTACGGGACTCCGGCGCGCGGCACGACCGTATCGCCGCGCTCCAGAAGGAGAACACCGCGCTCAAGACCAAGCTCGGCAGCGATGTCCGCAACCGCAGCCGGGTGCAGGAACTCGACAAGATGCTCAAGAAGGCGGGCGCCGGGCAGTACGGCATCAAGGGCGCCGAAGTCATCGCCATAGGAGCGGCCCAGGGCTTCTCCTGGACGGTCACCATCGACGCGGGATCCGACGACGGCATCGAGCGCGACATGACGGTCATCAACGGCGACGGGCTGGTCGGCCGTGTCACCACCGTCGGCCCGAGCACCGCGACCGTACTGCTCGCCAATGACCCGGACTTCACCGTGGGTACCCGGATGGAGGCGACCGACGAACTGGGCTTCGCCTCCGGACAGGGCGACCGTCCGCTCTCCGTCCAGCTCCTCAACGGCAAGTCGAAGGTGAAGAAGGGCGACCGGCTGGTGACCTTCGGCTCCAGCAGGGACAAGCCCTTCGTGCCCGGTGTCCCGGTCGGCCAGGTCGTACGCGTCGATCCGTCCGGCGGCAATCTCACCCGGACCATCTATGTACGGCCCTTCGTCGGGTTCACCAAGCTGGACATCGTCGGTGTGGTGGTCGAGGCGCCCAGGACCGATCCGCGGGACACGGTGCTGCCGCCCAAGCCCAAGGCCGAGCCGACGCCCACTGTGACGGTCACCGTCACTCCGTCGCCCGAGGGCAATCTCGAAGTCAACGGCGAGGCCGCCGATATCGCGGGCGGTACGGACCAGGGCGCCGGCACGGGCAATCCGCCCGCCAATCCACCGGCTGTCCCGCCCGCCGATCCGCCAGGCAATCCACCGGGCGACGGCAACGCGCAAGACAACCCCGACGGCCAAGCGGACGACCAGGAGTAGGGCTGATTCCCATGCGCTTCAACCGGATTCTGCTCTCCACCACGCTGGTCGTGGTGGCCATGGTCGTCCAGGTGTCCATCCTCGCCAGACTCCAGCTTCCCGGCGCCGTTCCCGATCTGACGCTGCTCACCGTCCTCGCGCTGGCCTTTGTGTACGGGCATGTCGGCGGCGCGTTCATCGGCTTCGGCGCCGGACTGCTGGCTGATCTGGCACCGCCCGCCGACCACGCGGCCGGGCGCTATGCCCTGGTGCTCTGTGTGATCGGCTATCTCGCGGGCCTCGCACGGCCCGAGAAGGGCCAGATGAGATCGGCGCTCGCCCCGATGGCTGCGGTCGTGGTCGCGGCGGTCGGTTCGACACTGCTGTACGCGGCGGTGGGCGCCCTCGTCGGTGACGGCGCCGCCCGCCATGTGGGCCTCGCGGGCCTGCTGTTCTCCGCCGCCGTCTACGATCTGCTGCTCGCGCCGTTCGTCGTACCGCTGATCATGTGGCTGGCCAGACGCGCCGAGAACGATCCGCTCGCCGGGACCGAGAAGAGCGGCGGCGGCTCCGATGTCTCCTCGGGCTGGCAGGCCACCGGCACGGGACTGCGGATCGGCAGCCAGCGCGGCGGACTGTGGGTCAGGGCCGCCCGTAACCGCGCGGCCAGGGCGGGACGTATCAAGGGGGTCAAGCGGCTTTGAGCAATATCCCGGAGACCGGGCGGACACAGCGGGTCCAGATCCGGCTCATCGTCATCCAGGTCCTCGTCCTCTCCCTGCTCCTCACGCTCGGCGGCCGGCTCTGGTATCTCCAGGTCCGCAACGGCCAGGAGTACACGGACGAGGCCAGGAGCAACCACGTACAGCAGGTCGTCCAGCCGGCCGTGCGCGGTTCGATCCTCGACACCCGAGGCGTTCCGCTCGCCGACAACGAGACACGGCTCGTCGTCTCCACCAGCCGTACGGACCTGATGAAGATGGACGACGGCGGCAAGGACGTACTGACCAGGCTCGCCGATGTCCTCGGGATGAAACCCAAGGACGTGATGGACAAGGTCAGGCTCTGCGACGCGAAGACTCCGCAGCCCTGCTGGAACGGTTCGCCGTACCAGCCGATCCCGATCACCGACGAGGCCACCACCCAGCAGGCGCTCCAGATCCGTGAGCGCGCCGAGGACTTTCCCGGGATCACCGCCGAGCCCACCGCCGTACGCCGCTACACCGCGCCCGGTCTCGCCAACACCGCCCAGGTGCTGGGCTATCTCTCGCCCGTCACCGACGCGGAGATCACCAAGGCGCACGACACCGACTCGCCGTATCTCCGCTCCGACCAGGTGGGCCGCTCGGGCCTTGAGCGTACGTACGACAAGGCGCTGCGCGGCAAGGCCGGTGTCACCCGCTACGAGGTCGACAATCTGGGCCGTGTCATCGGACAGGCCCGCAGCGACGTGGCCGAGCCCGGCGCCCATGTCGTCACCTCCATCGACGCGCGTGTGCAGGCCGTCGCCGAGTACGAGCTGAACGAGGCCATGAAGGCCGCCCGCAAGGAGATGGACCGCAACACCAACACGCCCTACAAGGCGGACTCCGGAGCCGTGGTCGTGATGGAGGCGAAGACCGGCCGTGTCGTCGCGATGGCCTCCCAGCCGACCTACGATCCCAACGCCTGGGTGGGCGGTATCTCCGCCAAGGACTACGCCAAACTCACCAGCAAAAAGTCCAACTTCCCGCTGCTGAACCGGGCCATCCAAGGCCAGGCGGCGCCCGGCTCGATCTTCAAGGTCGTCTCCTCGACCGCCGCGGTCAACGCCGGCTACGACTTCAACGGCAGCTATCCCTGCCCCAGTTCGTACAGCATCGGCGGCCAGACCTTCCAGAACTTCGAGTCCCGGGGCTACGGCAGCATCAGCCTCGGCAAGGCTCTCGAAGTCTCCTGCGACACCGTCTTCTACGGGCTCGCGCACAAGGAGTGGCTCAAGGACGGCGGTCTGAAGCCCAAGAAGGACGCCAAGAACTGGTTCTACAGGACGGCCCATCAGTTCGGCCTCGGCAAGGAGACCGGTATCGACCTGCCCAACGAGGTCACCGGCCGGGTACCGGACCGCGAGTGGAAGCAGAAGTTCTGGGAGGCCAACAAGGAGAGCTGGTGCAAGCAGGGCAAGAAGGGCGGCACCTATGTCCAGCAGCTCGCCTACGAAGGCTGTCTCGAAGGCAATCTGATGCGCGCCGGTGACTCCGTCAACTACTCGATCGGCCAGGGCGACATCCTCGTCACACCGATCCAGATGGCGACCATCTACTCGGCGATCTCCAACGGCGGCACTCTCTACAACCCGGTCGTCGGCAAGGCGATCGTCAGTGCCGACGGCAAGCAGACCAAGATCATCGAGCCCAAGTCCCATGGCAAGCTGCCGTTCGACGCGAAGACGCGCGACTTGATAGACGAGGCTCTCGCGGCCGTGACCACGCGTGGCTCCGCCGCCTGGCGGTTCGGCGGCTGGCCGCAGAAGCAGATCCCGATGCACGCCAAGACGGGTACGGCCGAGGTCTACGGCAAGCAGACGACCTCGTGGTTCTCGTCGTACACCAGCGATTACACGATCATCATGACGATCTCCCAGGGTGGTACCGGCTCCGGAGCCTCCGGGCCCGCGGTACGGAAGATCTACGAGGCGATGTACGGACTGAACGCGAAGGGCGAGCAGGACCTCAGCAAGGCCCTTATGCCCGAGCCGCGCACGGAACTGCCCAAGATCCAGCCCGACGGCTCCATCGACGCGCCGAAGGTCGAACCGTACGAGCCGCCGAAGGAACCACTGGAGCCCCAGCTTCTCGCGGGCCCGCCCGCGGTGACCACCGCACGGAGGGACTGAGCGATGGCCGGCCCAGGTGGCTTCTCGGTCTCCGGATACGGTCCGCAGCGCGGCACATGGACCCGGCTCGCGGCCCGTGACTCGATGGTGCGCAGGCTCGACTGGCCGCTGATGTTCTCGGCACTGGCGCTGTCGCTGCTGGGCTCGCTGCTGGTCTGGTCGGCGACCCGTAACCGTACGCAGCTCAACCAGGGCGATCCGTACTTCTTCCTGCTGCGCCATCTGCTCAACACCGGTATCGGTTTCGCTTTGATGGCCGGCACGATCTGGCTCGGGCACCGCACTCTGCGAGGCGCGGTGCCGGCGCTCTACGGGCTCTCCGTCGTGCTGGTCGTACTGGTGCTCACACCGCTGGGCGCCACCATCAACGGCGCGCACGCCTGGATCCTGCTTCCCGGAGGCTTCTCGCTCCAGCCGTCCGAGTTCGTGAAGGTCACGATCATCCTCGGCATGGCGATGATGCTGGCGGCCCGGGTGGACGCGGGCGACCAGGAGCATCCGGACCACTGGATCGTCGCGAAGTCGCTCGGTCTCGCGGTGGTCCCGATGATCATCGTGATGATGATGCCGGACCTTGGTTCGGTGATGGTCATGGTGGTGATCGTGCTCGGCGTGCTGCTCGCCTCGGGCGCCTCCAACCGGTGGATCTTCGGGCTGGTGAGCGCCGGTGCGATCGGAGCGGTCGCGGTCGCGGCGCTCGGCGTGCTGGACGAGTACCAGATCAACCGCTTCGCGGCCTTCGCCAATCCGGAGCTGGATCCGGCGGGCGTCGGCTACAACACCAACCAGGCGCGGATCGCGATCGGCTCGGGCGGACTGACCGGTACCGGGCTCTTCAAGGGCTCGCAGACCACCGGGCAGTTCGTGCCCGAGCAGCAGACGGACTTCGTGTTCACGGTCGCGGGCGAGGAGCTGGGATTCGTCGGTGCCGGGCTGATCCTGCTGCTGCTCGGTGTGGTGCTGTGGCGGGCCTGCCGGATCGCCCGGGAGGCGACCGATCTGTACGGGACGATCATCGCGGGTGGCATCATCACCTGGTTCGCGTTCCAGTCCTTCGAGAACATCGGGATGACGCTGGGCATCATGCCGGTGGCCGGGCTGCCGCTGCCGTTCGTGTCGTACGGCGGTACGTCGATGTTCGCGGTCTGGATCGCGGTGGGACTGCTCCAGTCGATCCGGGTGCAGCGACCGCTGGCGGCCCTATGACGGTAATTCGCGGGTATGTTCCAGAGTATGGCGGAAACGAAGCGAGAGATCGAACGTAAGTACGAACTCCCGAGCCGTTCCAGGGACGGCGGAGTGCCCGGGCTGCCGGATCTGGCCCGGGCCAAGGGAGTAGACGCCGTACGCGCCGACGGTGTCGTGGAGCTCGACGCGGTCTACTACGACACGGCTGATCTGCGTCTGGCCGCCGGCTCCCTCACGCTCCGGCGCAGAACGGGCGGCGACGACGCGGGCTGGCATCTCAAGCTGCCCGTCTCGCCGGGTGTCCGTGACGAGATCCGGGCGCCGCTGGCCGACACCGTCCCCGAGGAGCTGACCGCCCTGCTCCGCTCCCGGATCCGCGACGCGCGGCTGATTCCGGTCGTACGGCTGCGCACCTCGCGCGACATCAGCCGGCTGCTCGGCGGCGACGGCGCTCCGCTGGCGGAGGTCAGCGTCGACACCGTACGGGCGCAGCGCCTCGGTGACACCGTGGTCGCCACCTCGTGGACCGAGGTCGAGGTGGAGCTGACGGACGACGCCGATCCGGCGCTGCTGGACGCGGTGGACAAGAAGCTGCGCAAGGCCGGGCTGCGTCCCGCGTCCGCCGCGTCGAAGCTGAGCAGGGCGCTGACGGAGACGGCGCGCGCGGGCACCGGGAAGGGCGCGCAGGGCGCGAAGGACGAGGGCGCCGGGAAGCCGGTCGGCAAGGGCGTAGTCGGAAAGGGCGTAAAGGGCGCGAAGGCCAAGCGCGCGAAGGGCAAGGGCGCCAAGACGCCGGTCACCGCCGCCGAGCATGTGCTCGCCTATCTGCGCGTCCAGGCCGATGCGATCGTCGCCCAGGATCCCGCCGTCCGCCGCGATCTGCCGGACTCCGTGCACCAGCTACGCGTCGCCACCCGCCGGATGCGCTCCGCGTTCCGCACGTACGGCAAGGTCGTCGACCGGTCCCTGACCGATCCCATCGGTGAGGAGCTGAAGTGGCTCGCGGCGGAGCTGGGTATCGACCGTGACCAGGAGGTCCTCAACGAACGGCTGCTCTCCCGGATCGCCGAGCTGCCGGGGACACTGCTGCTCGGCCCGGTGCGCGCCCGGCTCAGGATCTGGAACGCCGGCCGCCGCGCGGGCTCGCGGAGCCAGGCCGTCGCCGTACTCGACAGCGAGCGGTATCTGGCCCTGCTGGACAGCCTCGACGCGCTGCTCGCCGATCCGCCGTTGCTGCGGCCCGCCGCGGCGAACCGCCCCGGGAAGGTACTGCCCGCGGCGATCCTCAAGGACTACCGGCGGCTGGCCGGTCGCGTCGAGCAGGCGCTGGAGCTTCCGCCGGGCGAGGATCGTGACATCGCCCTCCACAACGCCCGCAAGGCGGCCAAGCGCGCCCGTTACGCGGCCGAGGCGGCCCTGCCCGCGCTGGGCAGGCCCGCTCAGCGGTTCATCAAGCGGATGAAGGCCGTACAGACCGTGCTCGGTGACCACCAGGACAGTGTGGTGGCCCGTGACGCCCTCCGTGACCTCGGTATCCGCGCCCACGCGGCGGGCGAGTCCGCCTTCACCTGGGGCCTGCTGCACGGCCATGAGGAGGCCCAGGCCGCGGCCCGGGAGCGGGAGCTGCCGCAGGTGTGGGAGCGGGCGTCGGCACCGGGGCTGAGGGCGGATCTGACCGGCTGAGCACCGGGGTAGTCTGGATGGCCAGCCTTGTCGGCCCACCGACGGTCTTCTGTCGATCCACCGTCGGTCCACCCACTGTCGGTCCACGAAAGATCCGTGATGCCTGAATCGGTCTTCCCACAGCTCGAAGCCCTGCTCCCGCATGTGCAGAAGCCGATCCAATACGTCGGCGGCGAGCTGAACTCCACCGTCAAGGACTGGGACGCGTGCGACGTCCGCTGGGCGCTGATGTATCCGGACGCCTATGAGGTCGGACTGCCCAACCAGGGCGTCATGATCCTTTACGAGGTGCTGAACGAGCGCGAGGGCGTGCTCGCCGAGCGTACGTACAGCGTCTGGCCGGACCTCGAAGAGCTGATGCGCGAGCACAAGGTGCCGCAGTTCACGGTGGACTCGCACCGCCCGGTCTCCGCCTTCGACATCTTCGGGCTGAGCTTCTCCACCGAGCTGGGCTACACCAATATGCTCACCGCCCTGGACCTCGCGGGCATCCCGCTGGCGGCCCGGGACCGTACGGTCGACCATCCCATCGTCCTCGCGGGCGGTCACGCGGCCTTCAATCCCGAGCCGATCGCGGAGTTCATCGACTGCGCGGTGATCGGCGACGGCGAGCAGGCCGTCCTGGAGATCACCGAGATCGTCCGCGCCTGGAAGGCGGAGGGCCGCCCGGGCGGGCGCGAGGAGGTCCTTCTCCGGCTCGCCAAGACGGGCGGTGTGTACGTACCGGGCTTCTACGACGTCGAGTATCTGCCGGACGGGCGTATCGGCCGTGTCGTACCGAACAGGAGCGGTGTGCCGTGGCGGGTGTCCAAGCACACCGTCATGGACCTGGACGAGTGGCCCTACCCCAAGCAGCCGCTCGTACCGCTCGCGGAGACCGTCCATGAGCGGATGTCCGTGGAGATCTTCCGCGGCTGTACGCGCGGCTGCCGCTTCTGCCAGGCCGGCATGATCACGCGCCCGGTGCGCGAGCGGAGCATCACCGGCATCGGCGAGATGGTCGAGAAGGGCCTGAAGGCGACCGGCTTCGAGGAGGTCGGCCTGCTCTCGCTCTCCTCCGCCGACCACAGCGAGATCGGTGACATCGCCAAGGGACTCGCCGACCGGTACGAGGCGGACAAGATCGGTCTCTCCCTGCCGTCGACGCGTGTCGACGCGTTCAATGTCGATCTGGCCAACGAGCTGACGAGGAACGGCCGCAGGTCCGGGCTGACCTTCGCGCCCGAGGGCGGCTCCGAGCGGCTGCGCAAGGTCATCAACAAGATGGTCTCGGAGGAGGACCTGATCCGTACGGTCTCCACGGCCTACGGCAACGGCTGGCGTCAGGTGAAGCTGTACTTCATGTGCGGTCTGCCGACCGAGACCGACGAGGACGTCCTCCAGATCGGTGACATGGCCGTCAAGGTCATCGCCGAGGGCCGGAAGGTCTCCGGACAGAACGACATCCGCTGCACGGTCTCGATCGGCGGCTTCGTGCCCAAGCCGCACACGCCGTTCCAGTGGGCGCCGCAGCTCGGTGCCGAGGAGACCGACGCGCGTCTTGAGAAGCTCCGCGACAAGATCCGCGGCGACAAGAAGTACGGCCGCTCGATCGGCTTCCGCTACCACGACGGCAAGCCCGGCATCGTGGAGGGCCTGCTCTCGCGCGGCGACCGGCGTATCGGCGCGGTCATCCGCGCGGTGTACGAGGACGGCGGCCGGTTCGACGGCTGGCGGGAGTACTTCTCGTACGACCGCTGGATGGCGTGCGCGGAGAAGACGCTGCCCGAGCACGGCGTGGACGTCGCCTGGTATACGACCCGTGAGCGCACCTACGAGGAGGTCCTGCCCTGGGACCATCTGGACTCCGGTCTCGACAAGGACTGGCTCTGGGAGGACTGGCAGGACGCGCTGGACGAGACCGAGGTCGAGGACTGCCGCTGGACGCCGTGCTTCGACTGCGGTGTCTGCCCTCAGCTCGATCTCGACATCCAGATCGGCCCGACGGGCAAGAAGCTGCTGCCGCTGACGGTGGTCAACGCCGGGCCCGGAGCGGGCGCGGGCTGACGAGAGCTGTGAGCTGAGCCGGGCCGGGAGGGCCGGGCGAGGCGGAGGATGTCCCGAAGGGGTCGAGGTCCGAGGACCGAGGCCCCTTCGTCGTGCCGCGCCGCCGACGAGGGCACGGGATCAATAGTTCTATGATCCGCTATTCGTGAATGCGCGGTAAGTGCGCCTGTTTTTCACGTCTTGGTGCGCTCGGCCGAAAGAGTGACTTCGTGTTAAATCTCTTGCTGCGAGCATCACTCGGATGGGTGACTGAAGTCTCCGCATCGGCGGACGCAGAAATCCTCGAAGAGAGGCGAACCGACCCCTGGGCGCGCACGCGACTACTCGCCCGGGACGTGTTCCTCAATGGCTTTACGTGCGGCGCGAGAGGCTCGAACCGCATTCCGACGCCGACGCAAAGCCATCGAGTCACCACAGTGGACACGAGAGCCGACCCGCCCCGATCCGGGACCTATGCGAGTCCGAATGCCCGACCACTGCTCGGCAATGTACCGCATTCCGAGCGAGGAGGAATCTCCCATGCCCATCAGTCCGACCCAGGGATCCAGTGGCGGCGGCACGCTCGTCACGATCACCGGGACCAATCTCAGCGGCACGACCGCGGTGCGTTTCGGCACCCGGTCCGCCACCTCCGTCACCAATGTCTCGCCCACCCAGGTCACCGCCGTCTCCCCGGCCGGCAACGGCGCGGTCGGCGTCACCGTGACCACTCCGGGCGGGACCAGCAACCCGATCCCGTTCTACTACGTCGGCGCACCGTTCAAGCAGACTCTGAGCCCGACTTCCGGATCGACGGCGGGCGGCACGCTCGTCACCATCAACGGCACCGGTCTCTCCAGCGCCACCAGTGTCGCCTTCGGCGCCAACACCGCCGTGCCGACAGTGGTGTCGGACGGTCAGATCACCGTTACCGCACCGGCCGGCGCGGCCGGTTCGGTCGGAGTCAGTGTCACCACGGCCGGAGGCACCAACAACGGGCTCTCGTTCACGTACGTGGCCGTCCCGACCGTCACGACCGTCACTCCCGCCGAGGGACCGACGGCCGGCGGAACTGCGGTGACGGTGGCCGGTACCGGTCTCACCAGCACCAACAGTGTCACCTTCGACGGCAACCCGGCGCCCTTCACGGTGATCTCCGACACCGCGGTGTCGGCCGTCACTCCGCCCGGCGCGGCCGGTCCCGTCGATGTCGTCGTGAGCAACGACGCGGGCAGCGCCACCGCGACGGACGGGTTCACGTACGTCGCGGGTCCCGGTATCTGACCGCTTTTCCATAGAGCGGCCGGTACTTCACAAGGGTTTACGCGGCCACTTCGCGAAGTGGCCGCGTAAACCTTCGATCCCATCCAGGCCTTCGAGACCGTCCGATCAGCCATCTCCGCCCTTCCCGGGCCGACGACCAGTTACGGGAGACACCGTGGAAAACAGCGACCAAGCGGCAGGAGCGGCACGGCCAACCGCCGTCGCCGCCGCGCCCGTTCTCAACTCGGTCGTACCCAACGTGGGGCCCTCGGCAGGCAGCAGCAGCGTGACCTTGAACGGCAGCGGTTTCGTCGGAGTGACCGCGGTCAACTTCGGTGCTACTCCTGCCCTCACCTACACCGTCAACTCGGCGATCCAGATCACCGCGACAACTCCGCCCGGTACGGGCACCGTTCCCGTCACCGTCAGGGTTCCCGGCTTCACCAGCAACGCCGTCAACTACACCTATGCGCCGACGCCGACACTGACCGCGCTCTCGCCCAGTCAGGGACCTTCGGCCGGCGGTACCTCGGTCGGCCTCACCGGCACCGGCTTCACCGGAGTCACGGCGGTCACCTTCGGCGGCACTCCTGCGACCAGTTACGTCGTCGACTCCACCACGCACATCACCGCCGTCGCGCCCGCGGGCACAGGCGCCGTGCCGGTCACGGTCACCACGCTCGGCGGTACCACAGGGCCCGTCTACTACTTCTATCTGGGCGCGCCCGCGCTCATCTCCGTCACGCCCTATCAGGGCGCTTCGTCCGGTGGCACCACGGTCGCCGTCAGCGGCACCGGTCTCGCCGGCGCCACGGCGGTCACCTTCGGCGGTACGCCCGCCACGAGTTACGTCGTTGACTCCGCGACGCACATCACCGCTGTCGCGCCCGCCGGTACCGGTACGGTCGCGCTCACCGTCACCGCTCCGGGCGGCACCAGCAACTCCCTCAACTACACCTACGTACAGGCGCCGGTACTCACCGCCCTTGCTCCCGGTCAGGGACCGACGAGCGCCGGATCCGGTGTCATGCTCACCGGCACCGCTCTGACCACCGCGACCACCGTGCGCTTCGGTGTCACGCCCGCCGGATTCACCGTGCTCTCGGACACCGCCATTGCCGCGCTCGCACCGGCCGGTCCCGCGGGCTCCGTCGCCGTCAGCGTCATCACTCTCGGCGGAACGAGTAATTCCCTGACGTATCTGCGCGTGCCGCCTCCGCAGATCTGATCGGGTACGCCAGATCTGATGCGGCTTTGATATGCCGCGTCATTTTGCGTCATTCGGATGTCAAAAAGCGTCGAAAAGCGTAAGGAGAAGCGGCACAACCGTAAGAAGAAACGTATCCGCTCGGACGGGTGATCCCTCTGGCCCATGCGGGCCGATCACGCCGACAGCTCCCCGTCGGCCCACGATGCGCGTTCTACGGTCTCGTTTCCGAATCAGCGAAACGAAATCGTCCCCAAGGGCCGATCGAGGAGTCGAAGCAGTGAGGCTTTTGCAAGAGCGGAAGATGTGGAAAACGGTGACCTTCGCGGCGGTGGCCACGGTGGTCGCCTTTGCTTCACCGGCGGCAGCGGCGGTGCCGTCCTCGACCACCGTCCAGGCGACACCGTCGTCGGCGTCCGTCGGGCAGTCCGTGGTGCTGAGCGCCACGGTCTCCTGCACGGCGGATCCCAGCGGCGGCCTCGGAGTGACGTTCTTCGACGGCAGTGACCTGCTGAACACCGTGCCGGTCGATGCCGGCGGTCAGGCGTCGTACACGACCACCTTCAGTACGACAGGCACGCACACGATCACCGCCGCGTACAACGGCAACACCGACTGCGGCGCCTCGAACGCCGAGACGACGGTCACGGTGTCGGAGACGCCGGTGCCTCCGACACCTCCGGGCCGGCTCTGTCTCCTTGCCTGCGGTGGCCTGGGCCTGGTCAACTTCACGGTCGGCGACATCCACAACGAGATCAACATCGACTGAGACCTGTACACGCCCGGTCGCGGGCAGCCGCGCCCGGTCACGGGTAATCCGTGGCCGGGCGCGCGCGTGCGGCGGCACAATGGGCGGATGCCGCGGTTCATCGCTCCCGACGTACGGATCCAGGGTTCCTTCCTCGACGCGATGGCGGAGTTCGTGGCGGAGGGCGCGGGCGAACGGGCCCTGCTGCTCCATGAGATGGAGGAGTTCGCGGCGAGCTGGCACCGGCCCGAGATCTTCGCGACGTATGTGGACCGGCTCAACGCCGAGCCGCTGGAGGAGACTGCGCGCGTCGACGGCTGGGTGCCCAACACCACGCTCTGGTACGTCGACGGCGACACCTTTCTCGGACGCCTCGCCATCCGCCACCGCCTCAACCCTTTTCTGCGTGAGCTGGGCGGCCATATCGGCTATGCCGTACGTCCCAGCGCCCGTCGGCGCGGCCATGCGACCGCGATGCTGAGTGAGGCCATCCCGGTCGCGCGCGGGCTCGGTATCGAGTCCGTCCTCGTCACGTGCGACACCACGAACACCGCCTCGCGCAAGGTGATCGAGTCGGCGGGCGGAGTGCTGGAGGACGAGCGCGGCGGAAAACTGCGCTTCTGGATCGGAACGGCGGCCGTCTGACGCGTCCCGACCGGACAGGGCCTCCTCCGCGCGCCTCGTCCGTAGAAGGCTGGGGAACTGTCGGAGGGCGTTACGCGTACTCTGGGTAGTACAACGATCGTCCCCGGCGCGGAGCCCGCACCTGAGATCTGCTCGCGGAAGCGGGACTGAGCCGGGACCCGGGGGTCACCCCACGTCCGAGGGCGGCGCGTCACCGCGTACCGCCCGCACCGAGGAGAAGAAGCACTGGGCAAGCGACAGCCCGAAGGCCCGCCACCCGCACCGGCGGTGCAGCGCATCCGACTGCGCTACACCAAGCGCGGCCGCCTCCGGTTCACCAGCCACCGTGACTTCCAGCGCGCTTTCGAGCGGGCGCTGCGCCGCGCCGATGTGCCGATGGCGTACTCGGCGGGGTTCACGCCGCACCCGAAGGTCTCGTACGCCAATGCCGCACCCACCGGCACGGGCAGTGAGGCCGAGTTCCTGGAGATCGCCCTGGCGGAGGCGCGCGACCCGGACAAGCTGCGTGAGCTGCTGGACGAGTCGCTGCCGGCCGGACTCGACATCGTCGACGCCGTCGAGGCCCGTACGTCGGGACTCGCCGACCGGCTGACCGCTTCGGTCTGGGAGCTGCGGCTGGGCGGCGGCGAGGCGC
>NZ_FMDK01000735.1 GCF_900091995.1 Streptomyces sp. MnatMP-M17 | reverse complement strand
AGCAGCGTCACCAGCCCGGCCCGCCGCGCGGCGGCAGCCCGAGCGGCTGC
The DNA here is from genome assembly GCF_900091995.1 of Streptomyces sp. MnatMP-M17. Classification (GTDB taxonomy): domain Bacteria; phylum Actinomycetota; class Actinomycetes; order Streptomycetales; family Streptomycetaceae; genus Streptomyces. The sequence continues at coordinate 3,074 of NZ_FMDK01000735.1, read as the reverse complement.
GGCACGGGTGACTGCGGGCGCGGCATGGTACATGGGCACGACCTCCTGGACATGCGTCCTCTGCCCAGGTACCGCCGTGGCGTGTCCTGCTACCGGCGGAAATCGCTCGCATGGGGGATGAGCGCTATGCCGAGTCCAGCTCGCCTTCGGCAGTTTGTACTTCGGTGGACCACACGTTCGCCGCCTCGGCGCTCACCGTGCCCAGCGGCACCTGAGGTCCGCTGCCCTCGCGGAGCCAGCGCCTGAACACCCGGTGCACGGCCTCGGCACCGACGAGTTCACCGCCACCGTCCCGCCCGTCGTGACCGTCACCGCCGCTGTTCTCGCTCCGCGCGGGAACCGGCGCCGAGAGCACCAGCGGCGACAGCAGAAAGGCCCCCGACTGTTCGCCGCCGAGCCCGCCGTGCGAGCCGATCTGCTCCTCGAAGGCGTGCACCTGCCCGGTCGCGGGGTCGTACATCGAGTTGACCATGATGTCCGCGACATGCGGGAAGGAGTCGGTACGGCGTACGGCGTCGGCCGCGCCGGGACCCATATGGGCCAGCGGTCCCGTGCCGTCCAGCTCGGCGACCGGCACCTCGGCGCCGCCCGGCCCGAGCACCACCGAGCCGTACTCCTCGCTCCGTACCAGCAGGAAGCCGATCCCCGGATGGCTGGCCAGCGTGCGCAGCAGCGCCGGATGGCGCCGGTCGATCTGCTCGCGGCTCATCCGCTCCGGTACATCGGGAAAGGAGATCAGCGCGAGATTGCCGGAGGCGAGCACGACCGGGTCCGAGCCCGGCTCCGCCGGCTCCACGGTCCCTTCCCGCTCCGGCCGGTGGAGTGCGGAGCGTACGGCGTGGCGTGCGGCGTCGCGCGCCTCGGCGCCGCTCTTCGTCCGCTGGGCCCTGCGCGGTACGGGCAGTCCGCAGCCCGCTCTGACCAGATCCCTGATGGTGAGTCCGTAGGCGCGCTCGAAGGTCGCTCCCGGGCTCTGGCCGTGGTCGGAGAGCAGCACGATCCGGTAGGTGCGCGGCGCGTGCTCGGCCGCCCTGGCGATCAGGCCGACGGAGCGGTCAAGACGCCGGAGGACCCGGAGCGCGTCCTTGCTGTGCGGGCCCGAGTGATGGGCCACCTCGTCGTACGCGACGAGGTCGGCGTAGACGGCGGTCCGTCCCGCCAGCATGTCGCCCAGGACGGCCGCGACCACCACATCGCGCTCGACGACGGTCGCGAAGGCCCGGATGAACGGATAGAGCCCGCCCCGGCTCACCCGCGGCCGGTCGCCGCGCAGCCGCGCCCGTGTCGACTGGCCGATCTCGCGGCCGACGTCCGCGACGAAGGAGACCACCGTACGGACGGCGTTGGCCGGATCCGAGAAGTAGGCGAAGTAGCCGGCGCGGGAGCGGTTGGCCCTGCCGCGCCGCGCGGCCATCGACAGCACCAGCGCGAGCTGGTCGGCGCCGCCGCTGAAGAGATTTCCGCGGCTGGCGCCGTCGAGAGTGAGCAGCCCGCCGTCACCGGTCCGTTCGATGGCCCGGCGCTGGAGCACGGCGGCGCTCGCGGGCCGGTTGCTGACCATGATCCGGCCGCTGTCCTTCTCGTACCAGCGGAAGGCCGGGACATCGTGGTTGGTGCCGTGCAGGATGCCGAGCTGGCTGGCGCCGGTCTGGCTGGACCAGTCGGTACGCCACGGTGTCAGCCGGTGGGTCGGATTCTCGCCGAGCCACGCGGCGACATGAGGCATGACGCCCTCGGCGACGGCCTCCTCCAGCACCCGGTGGCCCACTCCGTCGAGCTGGAGGAAGACCGTACCGGGCTGTCCGCCGTGCCGGCCGTCCTCGCCGCTTCTGCGCCTGCGCCGGTCGGCGAGGCGCGAGAGCCTGCGCCGGTAGGCGTCGTCGTCACCGACCGCGAGTCCGGTGGAGGTCGCGGAGGCGACGGCGGACATCACGGCCGCGACCACCACCGCCGTCTCCGCGTTGGCCGCGCCCTGGCCGACGGGAATGATCCAGAGCGCGAACAGCAGCAGTGAGCCGTTGAGGAAGAACACCAGCAGACCGAGGACCAGCGCGGGCACCAGCAGCAGGGCCCGTACGAGCAGAGGCCAGACCAGCGCGCCGAGCAGACCGAAGGCGCCCGCGCCCCAGGCCGCGGTGAGCGCGACCTTGGTGATGCTCTCGCCGTCGCCGGACTGGAGCCGGAAGTCCGGCAGGATCCCGGCGAGCACCAGCATGGTCAGCGAGGACACCGCCCATACGACGATCACCCGCAGCAGGGCCAAGCCCGTCGTACGCCACCGCCCCTGGAGCACTTCCCCTGTCACCTCACGTCCGGGCCCGTGCACCTCCACGGGCTCCGGCCCAGCCTCGCACAGCGCGCGGCGGGTCCCGGGCGTCAGCGGCCGTCGTAGCCGGCCGTCGGCATCGACATCCTGCGGTGGACACCGGCCTTCATGGCGGCGTCGTAGGGCGGTTCGTCCAGCCCGACGGTCTCCAGCCGTACGCCTCTGCGCTCGCACTCCGCGGCGAAGGCCCGCACCGATGTGAGCGCCCGGTCGAGCACCCGCTCATTGGCGGCGACGAACAGATCCACCAGTCCCGCGTCGACATCCACCCACAGTCCGCGGTGGCTGGGCCGCAGTCCGTAGAGGAGCAGCTGCCTGGTGACGACATAGCCCTTGTCCTCGGCCCAGCGCGCGCACATCGCGTGCTGGCCGCGGGTGTCCACGAGAAAGGGATCCCGGTCGAGCTCCTCCAGCGGGGTCAGGCTGGCGATCGAGGCCACCCGTACATCGTCCATGGCTGTCCGTACGTCGTCCATGGCTGTTCCCCCAACCGCTCCCGCACTCGGCCTCGTCCGCAGACCCTACTCCGAGGGCGCCCTCGTCCGGCAGGCGCGTACCGGCGGGCAAGGGGCGCGCGATCAGGCGCATCCGGCCCGCGCGCACGGCTCGCACACAGGGCTCGCGCACTGGGCTCGCGCACTGGGCCGTCGTACTGGGCGTCGCCATGCCTGCCCGCCCGCGCGCCCGCCACCGTACGCTGAGTGCGGAGATCGCGCCCGGGGCGGGCGGAGGGGCCGGTGGGCGGAGC
>NZ_FMDK01000301.1 GCF_900091995.1 Streptomyces sp. MnatMP-M17 | reverse complement strand
TCGTAGGAGGTGCGTGTCCGGACACTAAAGCGTGATTTGTGCCGCACACGAAACCCGCACCCGACAACCCACCCGCACGCGGCGTAAATCATGCCGTCCGGACATGTACCTCCGGAGGCCCCGGCACCGGCACCACCCACGCCACGGCCCCCCGCCGGAAGGCGCACCGCACCACGGCCCCCAACCGGGAGGTTTACTCGCAGAACTCGGCCTCGACCACCGCCCCCGCGTCCCCCGTCCGGTCCGCATTGAAGTTCAGCGACAGCGAATGCCTGCCGTCCGCCGTCGTCACCGCGGCCGACGAGGACCCGTTGATCCCGCCTCCGTGGCCCCACACCGTCTCGCCGCAGGGGAGTTCCTGGACTTGGAGACCGAGCCCGTAGCGGTAGGCCGGCGGGGCCTCGTCGCCCATCGAGACCGTCGTCCTCATCTCCTTGAGCTGCTGCTTCGGCAGCAGCCTGCCCTTCATCAGCGCGCTGTAGAAGCGGTTCAGGTCCGCCGGGTTGGAGATCATCCCGCCCGCCGCTCCCGCCACCGACGGATTGAGTTCGGTGACGTCGTGGACCGGCGCGGCCGGGTCCGGGGAGAGTGTCGAGTAGGCGCGGCCCGACGGCTGGGGCATCCGCGGGTCGGTGGCCGGGACGGTGGTGGCGCGCAGGCCCAGAGGCCGCAGAATCCGGCGCTCGATCTCGGTGGCGTACGGGCGGCCCGTCAGCTTCTCGACGGCCATCCCGGCGAGGATGAAGTTCGTGTTGGAGTAGCTCCAGCCTGTGCCGGGCGCGAACTCGGGCCGGTGGGCCAGGGCGATGTCGACCAGCTCGCGGGGCTCCCGCGTGTCGTAGCGGTGCTCGAAGAAGCCGTCCCCGAAGATCTTCTGCTGGAGCTCCTCGTCCTCGGTGTAGTTGAAGACGCCGCTCGTGTGGTTGAGGAGCTGGCGCAGTGTGATCCGGCGCCCGTCGTGACCGTTGCCGCGCACCACGCCGGGCAGCACACTGTCGACGGTGTCGTCCAGATCGACCCTGCCCTCCGCCTCCAACTGGAGCAGCACCGTGGCGACGAAGGTCTTGGTGATGGAGCCGACACGGAAACGGTCCTGCGGAAGACGTTCGCGGCCGGTAGTCCGGTCCGCGACTCCCGCGTTCCCGTTCCAGACGCCCTTGCGGTCTTCGGCGCGGGCCAGCGCTCCCGGTACGCCCTCCTCGACGGCGGCGTCGAGGGCCTCCTGAGTGGCACGGTGGGCGGCGGCGGTTCCGTCCGGGCCCGTGCTCGCCACGGAGGGCGCGACAAGGGCGGTGCTCGCGAGGGCCACCGCCGCGAGTGTGCCGGTGAGCGCGATCCGGACCGTACGTACTGCCATGTGAACTCCCCTGTTGTACCGATGCGATCGGCAGGCAGGACGCCCGAAGCCGCGAAAGGGTTTTCCGCTCAGCACGGGTTGACCGACTTTCAGCCATTCACCGGGAAGCGGCCGAGCTCCGGCCGCTCGCGCCACAGTCCCAGGCCGGTGTCGACGAGTTCGACGCGGTCCAGCTCCCGGACCGCGTCGAGTGGATACCAGGCGGCGAGATCGGTGGAGCCGCCGGTCTCCGGACGCAGTGAACCGCCTGTGATCCGGGCCTCGTAGATGATCCGCAGGCCCTGGAAGTCCGCGAAACTGCCGAGTTTGCGCGGATAGCGGCGGCGGATCGAGTCCACACCGAGCAGCGCCGTCATCTCGGCCGCGTAGCCGGTCTCCTCCTCGACCTCGCGGACCGCCGTGTCGATGGGATCCTCGCCGTGGTCCATGCCGCCGCCGGGGAGCGTCCAGCGTTTGGTGCCGTCACGGGCCACCCACCGTGCGAGAAGGATCTGTTCACTCTGAACGCACACGGCGTAGGCGGCAACTCGTAGCTCCTGGTTCATCCCGCGAGGGTAGAACCATGACGGCGACGAGATCCGGGGCTCCGGTGGATCTGTCCGATTGATCCTTCATGGCGCAACCACCGCGCTGGCGGATGTACGCCATGACCGAAACGCATCCCTGACAGCTCTCCACAAACCCCTGTCACTTAGGAAAAGCTGAGCGGTCATCCGGTACCGAAATCCGGACTGTCTCTTTCACAAGCAGGGATGCTGATGACCTCCGAATCCGAGCGCTCCATATCCGGACCGAGACGCGTGGCCAGGGTCGCGGCGGCGGCCGGCCTGGTGGCCGCGCTGATCGCTTCCGGTGCGGTGCCCGCGTTCTCCGCCACAGGCGCCGACGACCCGGCCGCCCCCGCTCCCGTCAAGTCGTCCTCAGACAAGCTGGGGTCGGCCGACGCGGATCTGCTCGCCAAGGCCGAGGCCGCGGGCGAGAAGAACATATCCCTGATGGTGGCCACCGCTCCCGGGGCGACCGAGCAGGTCGCCGACCAGCTCGACGCCGTCCCCGGCGCCGTGGTCGGCAAGACGTACGACAAACTCGGCTACGTACGGGCGACGCTCCCCACCGCCAAGGCGGACGCGGCGATCAGGGCGGCCCAGAAACTCTCCTCCGTCCACGGCATCGATCTCAACCAGGAGATCAAGCTCGACGACCCGAGGCCCGCGGCGGACGCGGACCAGGGCTCGAAGGGCTCCGCCAAGGCTTCGGCCGACGTCGAGAAGTACCCGGCGCCGAGCAGCAAGACCGCCGCGGAGAACCCGTACAACCCGTCCTTCGAGACCGGTGCGGTCGACTTCGTCAGGAAGAACCCGACGGCCGACGGCCGCGGAGTCACCATCGGCATCCTGGACTCGGGCGTCGACCTCGGCCATCCCGCGCTCCAGAAGACCACCACCGGCGAGCGCAAGATCGTCGACTGGGTGACGGCCACGGACCCGGTCGCCGACGGTGACGGCACCTGGCGCATCATGAACGCCGCGGTGTCGGGCCCGTCGTTCACGGCGGGCGGACGTACATGGACGGCTCCGGCCGGCTCGTACAAGTTCAACCTGTTCCGCGAGAACGCCACGCTCGGCGGCGAGATGGCGGGCGACCTCAACCGCGACGGTGACACCACCGACGTCTGGGGCGTGCTCTACGACCAGGCCGCCGGAACCGTCCGCGTCGATCTGGACAACGACGGCGACTTCACCGACGACGTGGCGATGAAGCCGTACAAGGACGGCTTCCAGATCGGCTACTTCGGTACGGACAACCCGGCCACTCCGGTGGCCGAGCGCATCCCGTTCGTGGTCGAGATCCGCAAGGACGTCGTCTACAACGCGGCGGGCGCGACCTCCGACTTCGTCAGCATCGGTGTCATCGAGGGCGCGCACGGTTCGCACGTCGCCGGTATCACCGCCGCCAATGGGCTCTTCGGCGGCAAGATGAGCGGCGCCGCTCCCGGCGCCAAGCTGGTCTCCTCGCGCGCCTGCTCCTGGAGCGGCGGCTGCACCAGCATCGCGCTGACCGAGGGCATGATCGACCTCGTCGTCAACCGCGGTGTCGACATCGTCAATATGTCGATCGGCGGTCTGCCTCCGCTGAACGACGGCAACAACGCCCGTGCCGAGCTGTACACGCGGCTCATCGACACCTACGGCGTGCAGTTGGTGATCTCGGCCGGCAACGACGGTCCCGGTACGAACACCATCAGCGACCCGGCCCTGGCCGACAAGGTCATCTCCGTCGCCGCGTCGATCTCCAAGGAGACCTGGGCCGCCAACTACGGCTCCGGTGTGACGAAGAAGTACGCGCTGCTTCCGTTCTCCTCCCGAGGCCCGCGCGAGGACGGCGGCTTCACGCCGACCATCACCGCCCCGGGCGCGGCCATCAACAGCACCCAGACCTGGCTGCCCGGCAGCCCGGTCGCCGAGGCGGGCTACACGCTGCCGCCCGGCTACTCGATGCTCCAGGGCACCTCGATGGCCTCGCCGCAGGCGGCGGGCGCGAGCGCGCTGCTGATCTCGGCCGCCAAGCAGAAGCACATCGACCTCACCCCGGCCAAGCTGCGGACGGCGCTCACCAGCACCGCCGAGGAGATCGACGGCCTCCAGGCGCATGAGCAGGGCGCGGGTCTGATCGATGTCGTGGCGGCGTGGAAGGCCATCCAGCGCGACACCAGTTCGTACGAGTACGCGGTGAAGGCGCCGGTCGACACCGCGATCGACGAGTTCCTGAAGACGCCCGGCTTCGGCACGGGTCTGTACGACCGCGAGGGCGGCCTCCAGGCCGGCCAGAGCAAGAAGTACGACATCACCATCACCCGGACCACCGGCCCCATGGGCCCGGTGAAGCACCGGCTGAAGTGGAAGTACAACGATGACGACACCTTCCGGCTGGTCGGCAGCCACAACGTCGAGCTGCCGCTGAACAAGCCGGTCACGGTCGCCGTGGAGGCGAAGCCCGGTTCCGCCGGTGTGCACAGCGCCATCCTGGAGCTGGACGACCGTGACTCGGAGGGCGTGGACAAGCAGATCCTCGCCACCGTGGTCGTCTCGAAGCCGGTGGACAAGCCCTCGTACGCCTTCTCGGCGTCCGACACGGTCCAGCGCAACAGCTCGAAGTCGTACTTCCTGACGGTGCCCGCGGGCGCGAAGACACTGGAGGTGGCGCTGGGCGGGCTGGCCACGGGCAGCCAGACCCGGTTCATCTCCATCCACCCGTACGGCGTGGCGCTGGAGGACAGCTCCACGATCTACTGCTACCCGAACTACAACAACCCGAGCAACACCTGCCGCCCGGATCTGCGGTCGTACCAGAACCCGCAGCCCGGCGTCTGGGAGATCGAGGTCGAGTCGCGCCGTACGTCGCCGCTGCTCGACAACCCGTACAAGCTGGACGTGTCGATCCTCGGCGCCGTCTTCGACCCGGCGGTCACCACGATTCCCTCGGCCACGATCGGTACGCCCGCTCCGGTCGGGTGGAAGGTCACCAACAGCGCCGCGGCCATCGACGGCAAGCTCGGCGGCGGTTCGCTGGGCTCGGCGAAGGTCACGCGCCCGACGATCGCGGACGGCGACCAGATCGAGTCCACGGTCACCATCGGCGCGGGAGTCGAGAAGCTCGACTTCACCATCGGCGGCGCCTCGGACAACGGCGCCGACCTGGACCTCCTGGTCTACCGGAACGGTGTGCTGATCGGCTCCTCCACGAGCGCCAGCGCGGACGAGACGGTCACCCTGACCAACCCGGCCGCCGGTACGTACACCGCCGTCGTGGACGCCTACTCGGTCCCGGCCGGGACCACGGCGTACGACTACCGCGATGTGTACTACTCGGGCTCGCTCGGCACGATCAGCGCGAGCGGCGCGGTCAAGCTCGACAGCGGTGCGTCGGCGCAGGTCGCGGCCGAGGTGCTGGTGAAGAGCGCGGCTCCCGAGGGCCGGCAGTTCTTCGGTGAGGTGCAGCTGCTGAACGCGCGCGGTACGGCCGCGGGCACCGGCAGTGTGATCATCGAGAGCGTCACTCCGTAACTCGTGCGGTAATGGAGGGGCGGGTGTCCACGCGGACGCCCGCCCCTTCGGCGTTCCGTCCTTCGGACAGTTCCGTTGGACAGTTCCGTCCTTTGGACAATGGATTGGACAACCCGGCCCGGTACCGACGCATGATGTGGGAACGCGTTCCCGGGACAGTCGCGAGTGAGGAGCCCCAGTGAAGGTCGGAATCGTCGGAGCCACCGGTCAGGTCGGCACGGTCATGCGCAGCATCCTGGCCGAGCGGGACTTTCCCGTCGCCGAACTGCGGCTCTTCGCCTCCGCCCGGTCCGCGGGCACCGCCATCGAGTGGCAGGGCCGGGCGATCACGGTCGAGGACGCCTCCACGGCCGACTACACCGGGCTCGACATCGTGCTCTTCTCGGCCGGGGGCGCCACCTCGAAGGCGCTCGCCGAGAAGGTCGCCGCCCAGGGCGCCGTCGTGATCGACAACTCCTCCGCCTGGCGCCGTGACCCCGAGGTCCCGCTGGTCGTCTCCGAAGTCAACGCGCACGCGATCAGGAACCGTCCCAAGGGCATCATCGCCAACCCGAACTGCACCACGATGGCCGCCATGCCCGTGCTGCGCCCGCTGCACGCGGAGGCCGGGCTGACCGCGCTGGTCACCGCCACCTATCAGGCTGTCTCCGGCTCCGGTCTCGCCGGTGTCGCCGAGCTGCACGGCCAGGCGCAGAAGGTCGTCGACGAGGCGGACCGGCTCACCCATGACGGCGAGGCCGTCGACTTCCCGGAGCCCGTCGTCTACCGGCGGCCGATCGCCTTCAACGTGGTGCCGCTCGCAGGCAATCTGGTGGACGACGGCTCCTTCGAGACCGACGAGGAGCAGAAGCTCCGCAACGAGTCGCGCAAGATCCTGGAGATCCCGGAGCTGAAGGTGTCCGGGACCTGTGTCCGGGTGCCGGTCTTCACGGGCCACTCGCTCCAGATCAACGCCCGCTTCGCGCGTCCGCTCGGTGTGGAGCGCGCGTACGAGCTGCTCAAGGACGCGCCGGGCGTGGAACTGTCCGAGATTCCCACGCCGCTCCAGGCGGCCGGCCGGGACGCCTCGTACGTCGGCCGGATCCGTGACGACGAGACCGTGGAGAACGGGCTGTCGCTCTTCGTCTCCAACGACAACCTCCGCAAGGGCGCGGCGCTCAACGCCGTCCAGATCGCGGAGCTGGTGGCGGCCGAGCTGGCCGGCTGACGGGCTGACGGGCTGACGGACGGGTACGTCACCGCTCGCCGGACGGGCTTCGCTCATCCCGCCCGGCGAGATCCCGCCCGGCGAGCGACCGCGCCCAGCGCCAGTACCGCCAGCGCGCCGCCCAGCCAGAGCGCGCCCTCGACCTGGAAGCGGTCTGCCGCCCGGCCGCCGAGCAGCGCGCCCAGTGCGATCGCCGCGTTGAACAGCCCGGCGAAGAGCGCCGAGCCCGCCTCCCGGCGCCCGGGCGCGGCGGCCATCAGCCAGTTCTGCGCGCTGACCGAGACTCCGCCGTACGCCAGTCCCCAGACGACGAGCAGCGCCGCCGCGGCCGGCAGCGAACCGCCCGCCGGCACGCTCAGCAGTACCGATCCCGCCAGTACCGCCGAGATGACCAGCAGCGCCCGGCGCGGATCGCGGGCGGCTGCGGCACCGCCCAGGAAATTGCCCGCGATGCCCGCGACGCCGTACACCAGCAGGAGCGTGCCGACCGCGCCCGTGCCGAGCCCGGGCACCCGCTCCAGGGCCGGGCGTATGTAGGTGTACGCGGCGAAGTGGCCGGTGATCAGAAAGGCCACCACGAGCAGCACGGCCCGTACCGCCGGGATACGGACCACTCCCGCGACCTCGCCCAGACGTACGGCTCCTTCGGCGGGCAGCGGCGGCAGCAGGGCGGCGAGCAGCGCCGTGACCGCCAGCGCGAGCAGCGTCATCGCGGCGAACGCCCAGCGCCAGCCGGCGAGACCGCCCATCAACGTCCCGGCCGGCACACCGAGCACGGACGCCACCGCTATCCCGCTGAAGATCACGGCGGTGGCGCGGCCCTCGGACTCCTCCGGCACCAGCCGTACGGCCAGTCCCGCGGCGACCGCCCACACTCCGCCGATACAGACACCGACCAGGGCCCGGCCCAGAAGGAGCACACCGAAGGCGGGCGCGAGCGCGGAGAGGGCGTTCGCGGCGGCCAGGACGGCCAGCAGCACGCACAGGACCGTACGCCGGTCCGCGCGGCGCACGGCGACGGGCAGCAGAGGCGCGGCGAGCGCCGCGACCAGGCCCGGAAGCGTGACGGTGAGCCCTGTCGTACCGGCGGAGGTGTGCAGACCGTGGCCGAGGGAGGTGAGCAGTCCCACCGGCAGCATCTCCGTCGTGACGACACAGAAGGTGGCGGTCGCGAGGGCGAGGACGGACGGCGGTAACGCGCGCCGGCCGCCGGACCGCCGGATGGTCTCTTCCATGAGGACCAGACTTCGCCGCGCGCCGGAGCGGAACAACGCCGCAGAGCGCGCCTTGTCCGAGAAGGCGCCCGCGCGCCGAGGAGGCTCACGGCTCGCGCGCCCGCACGCCCGAGCCTTCGGTACGGCGCCGAGCCGCTG
>NZ_FMDK01000472.1 GCF_900091995.1 Streptomyces sp. MnatMP-M17 | reverse complement strand
CGGCTCGGTCTGGCCGGTTCGCTCGCCGCCGCGCTCGCGGGCACGGCCATCACGCTCGACGAACTGCGGGCCGACAGCATCGCCGGTCTGGTCAGGGACGTACAGCAGGTCAGGCAACCGCAGCAGCCACCGCGACAGCAGGTCAGCAGCGACAACCGACGTGACGGACACAACGGACGCTCCAGGAGGGCCGCGTAATGCCGCAGGGACAGCCGGAGACCGTGCCGGACGACGGTCTCACCACCCGCCAGCGCCGTAACCGTCCGCTCGTACTCGTCCATACGGGCACCGGCAAGGGCAAGTCGACGGCGGCGTTCGGGCTCGCGCTGCGCGCGTGGACGCAAGGATGGCCGATCGGCGTCTTCCAGTTCGTGAAGTCCGCGAAGTGGCGGGTCGGCGAGGAGCGGGCGCTGACGGTGCTGGGTGCGAGCGGCGAGGGCGGTTCCGTCGTCTGGCACAAGATGGGCGAGGGCTGGTCCTGGGTGCAGCGCGACAGCCAGCTCTCCAACGAGGAGGCGGCGCGCGAGGGCTGGGAGCAGGTCAAGCGCGATCTGGCGGCCGAGACGCACAAGCTGTACGTTCTGGACGAGTTCGCCTATCCGCTGCACTGGGGCTGGGTGGACACGGACGAGGTGATCGAAGTGCTGCGCGACCGTCCCGGGACCCAGCATGTGGTGATCACCGGGCGCAACGCACCGGAGAAGCTGCTGGACTTCGCGGATCTGGTCACCGAGATGACCAAGGTCAAACACCCGATGGACGCGGGCCAGAAGGGCCAGCGGGGCATCGAGTGGTGAACGTACCGCGGCTGGTCATCGCAGCGCCCGCCTCCGGCAGCGGCAAGACCACGGTCGCGACGGGACTGATGGCGGCCTTCTCGGAGCGCGGTCTCACCGTGTCGCCGCACAAGGTGGGGCCCGACTACATCGATCCGGGCTATCACGCGCTGGCGGTCTCCGGCGACGGCCGGGCCCGTCCCGGCCGGAACCTCGACGCGTACATGTGCGGTCCCGGGCTGATCGGGCCGCTGTTCGCGCATGGCGCGGCGGGCTGCGACCTGGCGGTCGTGGAGGGCGTGATGGGGCTGTACGACGGCGCCTCGGGCCAGGGCGAACTGGCCTCCACCGCCCAGGTGTCGAAGCTGCTGCGGGCTCCGGTGGTGCTGGTGGTGGACGCCTCGTCGCAGTCGCGCTCGGTGGCGGCGCTGGTGCACGGCTTCGCCTCCTGGGATCCGGAGGTACGGATCGGCGGAGTGATCCTCAACAAGGTCGCCACGGACCGGCACGAGCGGCTGCTGCGCGACGCGCTGGACGAGTCGGGTGTGCCGGTGATGGGCGTGCTGCGGCGCACCGAACAGGTCGGTACGCCCTCGCGCCATCTCGGTCTGGTGCCGGTCGCCGAGCGGCGCGCCGAGGCGGTGGCGGCGATGCGGGAGCTGGCCGGGCGGGTACGGGCGGGCTGTGATCTGACGGCGCTGCTGGCGCTGGCGCGCAGTGCGCCGCCGCTGGATACGAGGGCGTGGGAGGCGGGCGCCTCAGCTGTCCCGGTCGCTTCGGTCGCTTCGGCGCGGCGTGGGCGGCCGGTGATCGCGATGGCCGGCGGGTCGGCCTTCACCTTCTCGTACGCGGAACACACCGAGCTGCTGACGGCCGCGGGCGCGGACGTCGTACCGTTCGATCCGCTGCGTGACGAACAACTCCCGGAAGAAACCCGGGGTTTGGTGATCGGGGGCGGCTTTCCCGAGGTGTACGCACCGGAGCTGTCCGCCAACGAGCCGCTGCGCAAGGCCGTGGCGGAGCTCGCGTACTCCGGCGCTCCGGTGGCCGCCGAGTGCGCCGGGCTGCTGTATCTGGCGCGCTCCCTGGACGGGCGGCCGATGTGCGGAGTGCTGGACGCCGACGCGCGGATGTCGGGACGGCTGACGCTCGGATACCGGGAGGCGGTGGCGGTCGGCGACAGCGCGCTGGCGCGGGCCGGAACGCGCGTGCGCGGGCACGAGTTCCACCGGACGGTACTGGAACCGGGCGCCGGGGACGCTCCCGCCTGGGGCGTGGTGCATCCGGAGCGCAGGACGGAAGGTTTCGTCCGGCAGGGCGTGCACGCGAGTTATCTGCATACGCACTGGGCGGCGGCGCCGGAGATGGCGCGGCGGTTCGTGGAGCGATGCTCGGAAGGCTGAGGGCTGAGGAGTGAGTACGTTGTGGCGCGCCTCAGGCGGCGAGACCGACCACCAGCCAGATGAAGGCCGCGCCCAGGACCGTACAGAGCAGGGTGGAGCGGGCCGGGTGCTCGTGGTGCGCTTCGGGCAGGATCTCGGCCGCCGCCAAATAGAGCAGACCGCCGCCGAAGAATCCGAGATAGCTGGCGAGCGCCTCCTCGGGCAGCGTGAACAGCACGGTGGACGCGGCGCCCAGCACCGGCGCGATCGCGTCCGCGACCAGCATCACGACCGCCCTGCGCCGGTCGTTCCCGTAGACGCTGGTGAGCGTATACGTGTTGAAGCCGTCGGCGAAGTCATGGGCGATGACGGCGAGGGCGACGGCGGCGCCCATCGCCTCGCCGACCTGGAAGGCCGCGCCGAGGGCGATACCGTCCATCACGCTGTGACCCACCATGGCCGCGGCGGCGGTCAGTCCGACCTCGGGTACCCGGCCGTTCATTCCGGGAGTCGCGCCGTGGGCGGAGGCGTGGGCGGAGTCGTGGACCGCGCCAGGACCGTCTCCAGGACCGTCGCTGTGCCCCGAGCCGTACACGGCGGGCTCCCGGGAGGCGGCGGTGCGCGGGCCGCCGCCGTGGGAGGCCTGACGGACCGCGAGCAAACGTTCCACCAGATGGGCTACGAGAAAGCCACCGACGAAGAGCAACAGCGCCTGCGGTACGCCGAAGATCTCGCGGCCCGCCGCGCGCATCGCCTCCGGCAGCAGATCCAGGCCCACGACACCGAGCATCAGCCCACCGGCCAGGCCCAGTACGAGATGGCGGCGGTCGGTGACGCGTTGCGCCGTCCAGCCGCCGAACAGCGTCATGAGGAACGCGCCGAGCGCGACGAACACGGCCATGCGCCCCTGCATAGCCGATCCGACGTCCATCTCGCACATCCGCGCTCCACGGCGCGGCCGGATCCGGAACCGCCGGAGTTGCCGGAACTGGTCGTCGGGATCGGCGCGAGCCGTGGCGCCTCCGTCGGGGAAGTGCTCGGGCTGATCGAGGAGGCGCTGCGGGACGCCGGGCTCGCGCCGGGCTCCGTGGTGGAGCTGGCGACCGTCGACACCAAGGCCGGTGAGCCCGCGATCGCCGGGGCCGCGGCGCGGCTGGGCGTGCCCGTACGGGGTTACGCGGCCGGTCTGCTGGCCGGAATCGCCGTACCTCATCCGTCCGGTGCGCCGCTGGCCGCCGTGGGCACACCGTCCGTCGCGGAGGCCGCCGCGCTCGCGGGCGGAGGCGTACTCCTCGTACCGAAACGGAAGTCGGACCCGGAGGGCCGGCCGGCCGCGGTCACCTGTGCGGTGGCGGGCCGTGGCGTACAGGGGCCGGGGCGGAGTGGAACCGGCGGGAGCGGAGATGATGTCGGTGTCGACGACAGAATCCGTTGACGCGGCGGCCGGTTGCCGGTGGTCAGAAACAGCGTCCTGTTGACGGCAGCGGCCCGTTGGCGGTAGAGAACAGCGGCCACGCGCTACAGCGCGCCGCGCCATGACGCCTCCGTATCCCGGTGGCATTCGGAAGGAGCCCGGTGACCCGCGTCGACCAGCCCAGCGAGAGCGTGGCGCCCCACGCGCGGGGACCGTACCCGCACCGGCCCGGACGGGCCCGTACAGCCATGCCCGGCATACCCGTACCCTGCGATCGACCGGTTGGCCGCCATGTCTACGCGCGGTGATCTCCATGATCTGCGCCATCACGGCGACGCCGAGATGCGCGACGGCGCGGCGGGACTGATCGATCTCGCCGTCAATGTCCGTACCGGCACTCCGCCGGAGTGGCTGCGCGCCCGTATCGCCGACTCGCTGGCCGGGCTCGCGGCGTATC
>NZ_FMDK01000321.1 GCF_900091995.1 Streptomyces sp. MnatMP-M17 | reverse complement strand
CAGTGACACCGAGCGGCGGCAGCGCGGCGGCGAGGGCCTGGAGGTCACGCGCCTCGATCCCGCCGCCCGCGCCATGGCCGAGGGCGAGAACGAGCCGTGGCCGCGGCGCCGCGTACCAGGTGATACGGGCATCTCCGGCCGGCGTCCCGACGCTCTCGCGCTCCGGCCCGTCCACGGTGGTCTCTTTCGGCTCGCTGGTCTCTCTCGGCTCACTCGTCACACGTTCATCCTGCCGCGCGAGGTACGGCCCTCAGGAACGGGCGGCCCTCAGAACAGCGTGCTCTCCTCCGGCGCGGCCAGCTCCGCCAGCAGCTCGGGCCCGTTGTTACGGACATTGCTGACGGCCGTAGCCACGGGATACGCCCGCATCAGCCCGGCCGGCGGCGGTTCGAGCAGCCCCCGCAGCTCCTCGGGATCCGTACGCGCCGGATCCAGCCAGGCATCCCAGCGGTCCGGCGTCAGCATCAGCGGCATCCTCGGGTGGATCTCCGCCAGCGAGCCCGGTCCCTCGGCGGGAGCGACCGCCAGCGGTGTCTTCTCCGCCTCGGTCGTGATCACCGAACAGGTCACCCACCAGGCCTGCGGATGGTCGTCCGGCAGAGTGCGGTCGCGCCAGAACTCGTAGAGCCCGGCCATGGCCATCACCGCGCCGTCGGCGGGCGTCACGAAATAAGGCTGCTTGCGCGGACGCTTCTTCCTGCCCTGCTCTTCGAGCTGACGCTCGTCGGAGCCGGTGACCCACTCGTAATAGCCGTCGGCCGGCAGGATGCAGCGGCGCGCGAGGAAGGGCCTGCGGAAGGAGGGCTTCTCATGCACGGTCTCGGCGCGCGCGTTGATCATCCGCGCTCCGCCCTCGGGCGTCTTCGCCCAGGACGGTACGAGTCCCCACTTCAGCCTGCGCAGCTGACGAACCGGGACGGGCTCTGCGGCGTCTTTCACCGGACGCTCCAGAACCGCGTAGACCTCCTTCGTCGGAGCCACGTTCCAGTCGGGAGCGAGGGTCTCCTCGGGCTCCCACTTCTCTATGCCGAAGAGCCCCTGAAGAACTTCCGGGCTCCGGCTCGCCGCATACCGTCCGCACATAAATGCAACACTGCCACGACTGCAACACTGGCACGACGCAAACCCAGTTGAGGAGCCGCCCGAGAAATGGCCAGTATCGACTCGACCTCGATCGCCGATCTGTGGGACCGCGTCTTCGGCACTCAGCCCGCACCGGAGGACTGGCTGGTGGCCCTGGCCGGTGCCCTCGCGCTCATAGCCGTCGTACCGCGTCCGCTCTGGCGGCTCTCCCGCAACGCGATCACCATCGCGCACGAGGGCGGCCACGGGCTCATAGCCCTGGTCACCGGGCGCCGGCTCGACGGCATCAGGCTGCACTCGGACACCTCGGGACTGACGGTCAGCCGTGGCAGGCCCTCGGGCCTCGGCATGATCCTCACCGCCGCCGCGGGATACACCGCGCCGCCGCTGCTCGGTCTCGGCGGTGCCTGGCTGCTCTCCGCGCACCACATCACACTGCTGCTCTGGCTGGCGACGGCCCTGCTGCTCGCGATGCTGGTGATGATCCGCAACGCGTACGGAGCGCTCACCGTGATCCTCACCGGTGCCGCGTTCCTGTTGATCTCGTGGCTGACCGAGCCCGCCGTCCAGTCGGCGTTCGCGTACACGGCTGTCTGGTTTCTGCTCCTCGGGGGCGTACGCCCGGCGTTCGAGCTCCAGGCCAAGCGCCGACACGGCGGAGCCGGGGATTCGGACGCCGACCAGCTCGGACGGCTGACGCATGCACCACCGGCGCTCTGGCTGTTTCTCTTCCACGCCGTCTCGCTCTGCTCACTCATCGGCGGCGGGCGCTGGCTACTGGGCTTGTAAGCGCCCTGTGCACCTCCTATCACCTTCTCGTTACACCCTGGTTTCGCCACTTTTGTTCAGGATCCGCTTCGGTTACGAACCACTAAAGTGATGGCCATGACCGAAAGCTCCGTGCAGCCCGCCCTCTGGCCCGCCCCCTACGCACACGGGGCCGTCGAAGCGACGGTCACCGTGCCCGGTTCCAAGTCGGTCACCAACCGCGGTCTGGTCCTCGCCGCGCTGGCCGCCGAGCCCGGCTGGCTCCGCCGCCCGCTGCGCTCCCGTGACACCCTGCTGATGGCCGACGCCCTGCGCGCCATGGGCGTCGGCATCGAGGAAAGCCTCTCGTCCAGCTCCACCGCCGCCGGCGTTCCCGCGCCGGGCGGCGAGGCCTGGCGCGTGATCCCGTCCGGGCTGCACGGCCCGGCGACGGTCGACGTCGGCAACGCCGGCACGGTGATGCGCTTCCTGCCGCCCGTGGCGACACTCGCCGACGGAGCCATCCGCTTCGACGGCGATCCACGCTCCTACGAACGTCCACTGCACAGCGTCATCCACGCGCTGCGCGCCCTCGGCGCCCGTATTGACGACGACAGCCGTGGCGCGCTCCCGCTGACCGTGCACGGCGGCGGCGCGCTGGACGGCGGCGCGGTGGAGATCGACGCCTCCGCGTCCTCCCAGTTCGTCTCCGCGCTGCTGCTCTCGGGCGCGCGCTTCAACCAGGGCGTGGAGGTACGGCATGTGGGCGCCGTGCTGCCCTCCATGCCGCACATCCGGATGACCGTCGACATGCTCCGCGCGGTCGGCGCCCAGGTCGACGAGCCCGAGACCGGCGGTGAGCCCAATGTCTGGCGCGTCTCTCCCAGCGCGCTGCTCGGCCGCGATCTGACCGTGGAACCGGATCTCTCCAACGCCCAGCCGTTCCTGGCCGCCGCGCTGGTCACCGGCGGCCGGGTCACCGTCCCGGACTGGCCGGAGCGGACCACTCAGCCGGGTGACGCGCTGCGTGAGATCTTCACCGAGATGGGCGGCTCCTGTGAGTACGTCATGACGGCGGAGGGCTCCAGCCTCACCTTCCGTGGCACGGGCACGATCCATGGCATCGACGTCGATCTGAGCGAGGTCGGCGAACTGACACCCGGTATCGCGGCCGTCGCCGCGCTCGCCGACTCGCCCTCCACACTGCGCGGCGTCGCGCATCTGCGGCTCCATGAGACGGACCGGCTGGCCGCGCTCACCAAGGAGATCAACGAACTGGGCGGTGATGTCACCGAGACGGCGGACGGACTGCACATCCGCCCGCGCCCGCTGCACGGCGGTGTGTTCCACACCTACGACGACCACCGGATGGCCACGGCCGGTTCGATCATCGGCCTGGCCGTCGAAGGAGTACAGATCGAGAACGTGGGCACGACCGCCAAGACACTGCCCGACTTCCCGCGGATGTGGACCGACATGCTGACGGGAGCGGGAGCCTGACGCGATGCGGCGCTACGGCAAGAACCCCGACGAGGACGACATCCGCTCCCGCCCCAATCCCAAGGGCAACCGGCCGCGTACGAACATCAGGCCCAAGCACGAGGACGCCTCGGAGGGCATGGTCCTGACCGTGGACCGCGGCCGGATCACCTGCCTCGTCGAGGACCGCGTGGTCCTGGCGATGAAGGCACGCGAACTGGGCCGCAAGGCAGCCGTGGTGGGAGACCAGGTCGGTCTGGTCGGTGATCTGTCGGGCAAGAAGGACACGCTGGCGCGGATCGTACGGATCGAGAAGCGCCACTCCGTACTGCGGCGCACGGCGGACGACGACGATCCGTACGAGCGCGTGGTCGTCGCCAACGCCGACCAGTTGGCCGTCGTCACCGCGCTCGCCGATCCCGAGCCGCGTCCCCGGCTGATCGACCGCTGCCTGGTCGCCGCGTACGACGGAGGTCTGGAACCGCTGCTCGTGCTGACGAAGTCCGATCTGGCCTCGCCCGACGAGCTGTTGGAGACCTACAAGGCGCTCGGTATCCGCTATGTCGTCACCCGGCGCGACGAGTTGGCGAGCGGATACGCGGCCGGTCTCGTACGCGAGTATCTCGACGGCCGGGTCACCGCCTTCGTCGGCCACTCGGGCGTCGGCAAGACAACTCTGGTCAACGCCCTGGTGCCGGAGGACAGACGACGGACCACCGGCCTGGTCAACGCGGTCACGGGCCGCGGCCGGCACACCACGACCTCGGCGCTGGCCCTGCCGCTGGAGAAGGCGGACGGCTGGGTGATCGACACCCCGGGCATCCGTTCCTTCGGACTGCACCATGTCGATCCGTCCCGGGTCATCCTCGCCTTCCCCGATCTGGTGCCCGGTACGGAGGGCTGCCCTCGGGCATGCAGCCACGACGAGCCGGACTGCGCGCTCGACGCATGGGTGGCCGAGGGACACGCCGATCCGGCCAGGCTCTATTCCCTGCGCCGGCTCCTCGCCACACGCGAACGGCGCGAAGGGGACTGACGCGCACACGTTTGCGATCCCGCGGTGCTGGTAAGGGCATAATCCAACCAGGCGGGACGAGCAGTCACTGATACGGGGAGGCCTCTGACAATGGCGTGGCTGCTGGTTGTGGTCGCCGGAATCCTGGAGACGGGATTCGCCGTCTGCCTCAAGCTCTCCCACGGCTTCACCAGGCTCTGGCCGACGATCGCCTTCGCGGCCTTCGCGCTCGGCAGCTTCGGTCTGCTGACGCTCTCGCTGAAGAAACTGGACGTCGGTCCCGCCTACGCGGTCTGGACGGGTATCGGCGCGGCCGGTACCGCGATCTACGGCATGATCTTCCTCGGCGACATCGTCTCCGTACTGAAACTCGTCTCGATCTCCCTGGTCATCATCGGAGTCATCGGGCTCCAGCTCTCGGGCTCGGCGCACTGAGCGGTACGGACGAGGCGGCGGGCAGCGGCGCGGTGACAGCCGTACGCACCAGCGGTGCCACGGATTCGCCACCGGGCGCGACGAGATGGGCAAGCGCCAGCCGCAGGGCCAGCTCACAGCGGTAGAGCAACTCGGCCCGGCCCGCACCGGACCGCAGATGATCCGTACGGTGCCGCTCCAGCGCCGCCACGGCTCTGTCCCGTACCAGCGCGACCAGATCGCCCGTCGCGGGCGGTCCCGCGTCGGCGCGGCGCTGCGCCGGGACGCCGGAGGGCGGCGCGGTGATCCGTACGGGAGCGGGCGCGGGCAGCCACCGTCCCCAGCAGCCGGTGAGCAGCGCCCGCAGCAGAGGCCGCGCCCGCGCCTCGGTGACGGTCCACTCGGCGACGGCCACTAGCCGGTCGACGGTGTCCCGCCGCTCGCTCAACAGCCGTTCCACACCGCGCAGATAGAGATCGACCTCGCGCCGCACGAGCGCGCGGGCCAGCCCGTCCTTGCTGCCGAACTCGTTGTAGAGCGTCTGCCGGGAGACCCCGGCGGCCGAGGCCACATCGACCATTCTGACCGCGGACCAGGGCAGTCCGGCGAGTGCCGAGAGACCGGCGTTGAGCAGGGCTTCACGCGCAGTAGGCATCGTCGCCTCCGGGGCCGTGCGGCTCTGCGCCCAGAGTTGACGGACCGTCGTCGGCTGTCAAGACCAACGGCGAGGCCCGCCCGCGGCTTCTTGCCGGTACGGGCCCCATGGCCGGGGCTTCCTCCCGGTGGATACTGTGACGACCATGCCCGACTACCACGATGATCTGCGTCTCGCCCATGTCCTCGCGGACGCCGCCGACGCCGCGACGATGGACCGCTTCAAGGCCCTGGACCTCAAGGTCGAGACCAAACCGGACATGACTCCGGTGACCGAGGCCGACAAGGCGGCCGAGGAGCTGATCCGTGGCCATCTCCAGCGGGCCAGGCCGCGCGACGCGATCCTGGGCGAGGAGTACGGCATCGAGGGCACGGGCCCGCGCCGCTGGGTCATCGATCCCATCGACGGTACGAAGAACTATGTCCGCGGAGTACCGGTCTGGGCGACGCTGATCTCCCTGATGGTGGCCGCCGAGGGCGGTTACGAGCCGGTCGTCGGCGTGGTGTCGGCGCCCGCGCTGGGCCGGCGGTGGTGGGCGGCGAAGGGCGGCGGCGCGTATACGGGCCGCAGCCTCTCCTCCGCGACCCGGCTGCGTGTCTCGAAGGTCTCGCGCATCCGGGACGCGTCGTTCGCGTACTCCTCGCTGACCGGCTGGGAGGAGCAGGGCCGGCTGGACGGCTTCCTCGATCTGACGCGCGCGTGCTGGC
Source organism: Streptomyces sp. MnatMP-M17 (assembly GCF_900091995.1). Taxonomy (GTDB): domain Bacteria; phylum Actinomycetota; class Actinomycetes; order Streptomycetales; family Streptomycetaceae; genus Streptomyces. The sequence continues at coordinate 1,001 of NZ_FMDK01000321.1, read as the reverse complement.
GTACGCGCGGCTACGGCGACTTCTGGCCGTACATGATGGTCGCGGAGGGCTCGGTGGACATCTGCGCGGAGCCGGAACTGTCCCTGTGGGACATGGCGGCGACGACGATCGTGGTCCAGGAGGCGGGCGGCACCTTCACAGGCCTGGACGGCCGAGCGGGCCCACACAGCGGCAACGCGGCGGCATCGAACGGCATCCTCCACGAGGAACTGCTGGGATACCTGAACCAGCGGTATTAGGGCCCGACCCGAACCCCGGCTTCCCGCCCGGTCCGGGCCCGCATTTCCAACCCGTCCGGCGTTCGAGGACGGAACCGCCAACCCCGGCGCCGGGTTCCCACTCGCAGAGCCCAGCCGCGCGCCCTACTCGGGCCGCAGGCCGAAAAACACCCGCACCGGGAGGCGCGCGGGGCGCCGCGCTGCGTACGTCGCGCTTCGGGCGCCCCCTTGTTGCTCCGGCCAAGGAGTGCCACTCTGAAAGTCCCCCCACTTGTGAACTTGTGAATCGTTTCTCATTGGAGGGTCTCCACAGGACGGTTTACCAAGGAGGTGCGTTCACCCCATGCTCGTCCGTGACGCCATGAGTTCGGTGGTTCTGACCATCGGGCCCACACATACGCTCCGCCAGGCGGCCCGGCTGATGTCCGCGCGCCGCGTCGGCGCCGCCGTTGTTCTCGACCCGGACCACTGCGGCATCGGGATTCTCACCGAGCGCGACATTCTGAACTCGCTCGGTGCGGGCCAGAGCCCCGACGCCGAGACCGCCTGTACCCACACCACCACCGATGTCGTCTTCGCCGCGCCCTCCTGGACGCTGGAGGAAGCCGCGGCGGCCATGTCGAGCGGCGGATTCCGCCATCTGATCGTACTCAACGACCGGGAGCCGGTCGGCATCGTCTCCGTACGCGACATCATCCGCTGCTGGGCGCCGGACCGGCGCGAGGCGGCGGTGCTGGCCGGCTGACGCCGCGCCGCGTCCGGCGGCGGCGCCCGGGGGGGCGG
>NZ_FMDK01000471.1 GCF_900091995.1 Streptomyces sp. MnatMP-M17 | reverse complement strand
CCGATGTGATCCTCTGGGCGCCCGGCTTCCGCGCCGCCATCGACCATCTCGCACCGCTGCGGCTGCGGGAGCCGGGCGGCGGCATCCGGGTCGAGGAGACGCGTGCGGTACGGGACGAACGCGTCCATCTCGTCGGATACGGCCCTTCCGCCTCCACCATCGGCGCCAACCGTGCCGGCCGGGCGGCAGTACGGGACATCAAGCGGCTGCTGGAACGCGAGCCTGAGGCGGCGGCGGTCTGAACCGAGCCGGTCTCAGCCGTCCCCGTCCCCATTGCCGCTGCCGCTGCCGTTCGCGTTGGCACGGTTCTGGTTGAACTCCTCCACGTTCTTCTGGTGCTCGGAGTAGTTGTTGGTGAAGCGGGTGTCTCCCTCCGCCACGGTGACGAAGTACAGCCACTCGCCGCGTGACGGGTTGAGCGCCGCGTTCATCGCCTCCTCGCCCGGATTCCCGATCGGTGTCGGCGGCAGTCCCTTGCGCTGATAGGTGTTGTACGGGCTGTCGATCTTTGTGTCGGCGTGTGTGGTGTCGAGCGTGTTCCGGTTGAGCGCGTAGTTGAGCGTCGAGTCCATCTGGAGCGGCATGCCCAGGGCGAGCCGGTTGTGCACGACCCTGGAGACCTTCGCCATATCGGTCGGCGTATCCGCCTCGGCCTGCACGATGCTGGCGATGGTGACCGACTGATAGATCGTCATACCGTTGCGCTCGGAACCGGCGGTGATCTGGTCGCCCGTGAACTTCTGGTTGGCGGTTCTGACCATATAGCTGAGGAGACCGGCCGGAGTGGTCGAGGAATTGATGGGATAGGTGGCCGGGAAGAGATAGCCCTCGGGATTGCCCTTGGCCGCCTCCGGCAGCTTGAGCCGCGCGGCGGTCGCCGCGTCCTTGGTGGTGCCCATCGGCAGTTCGAGGGCCTTGTCGACGGACGCGTACACCTCGGAGGCGCGCCGCCCTTCCGGAATGACCAGTGTGGAGGTCTTCTTGTCGCCGCTCTCCCCGCCCATCAGGAGTACGGGCACCAGCACCGCCGCCCCGACGGCGAGGGTGGTGGCCACCAGCAGGACCAGCCGGCCACGGCGGGTCAGACGGAGTCTGCGACCGGGTCTCGCCCCCGGAGGCTCGTTCATCATATGGGCACGGTAACCCGGAGTGATCACCGATCCCGGTACCTGAGGTGCGGCGACACGGATGGCATACGTACGGGGGTGATCCGCGGACGCGCAGCCGGCGCCCGAGCCGAGGCGCTGCCGCGTCCGTGCCGGGAACGCGGCAGGGTGACGAGCGCGCTCAGGTGGTGACCGGAGCCAGCTCGTCGGCGTGTCCCGGCAGGCTGTCCCTGCGGACCAGGGCGGCATAGCGCCCGTCCTGCCGGAGCAGCTCGTCATGGCTGCCCCGCTCGGCGACTCGGCCCTTGTCGAGTACGACGATCTGGTCGGCGTCCCGGACGGTGGAGAGCCGGTGCGCGATGGTGATGGTCGTACGGCCCCGGGAGAGCGCGTCGATGGCCTGCTGCACCGCGTGCTCGGTACGGGTGTCCAGCGCGCTGGTCGCCTCGTCCAGGATCAGCACCGGCGGGTCGCGCAGGATCGTACGGGCGATCGCGAGCCGCTGCTTCTCACCTCCGGAGAAGCGGTATCCGCGCTCGCCCACCAGGGTGTCGTAGCCGTCGGGAAGCGAGACGATGTGGTCATGGATCTGGGCGGCCCTGGCTGCCGTCTCTATCTCCTCGTCCGTGGCCGTCGGCTTGGCGAAGCGCAGATTCTCGGCGACGGAGGCATGGAAGAGATAGGTCTCCTGGGAGACCACACCGACAGCGCGGGCGAGTGTGTCGAAGTCCAGATCGCGCACATCGACACCGTCGAGCAGGACCCGGCCGCCGGTCACGTCGTACAGCCGGGGCACGAGATAGCTGAGCGTCGACTTGCCCGAGCCCGTGGGCCCGACCACGGCGAGGCTGCCGCCGGAGGGAACGGTCAGATCGATTTCCCGGAGCGTCGCCTGCCCGCCCTTGCCGCCCTTGCCACCCGTGTCGTCGTAGCTGAAGTCGACTCCGTCGAACCGCACCTCACCACGGACCGTGTCGATCCTGACCGGCCGCTCGGGCTCGGTGATGTCGACCGGCAGGTCGAGATACTCGAAGATGCGCTGGAACAGAGCGAGCGAGGTCTGCATCTGCACTCCGGTGGAGAGCAGGCTCACGGCCGGCCGGAACAGACCCTGCTGGAGCGAGACGAAGGCGACGAGCGTACCGATGGAGACGGCGGTTCCCCCGGCGCCCATCGCGAATCCCGCGGCCCAGTAGATGACGGCGGGCATGGCGGCCATGACGATGCCGATGGTGGACATGCGCCAGCGCCCGGCCATGTTCGAGCGGACCTCCAGATCCACCAGCCGCTCGGACTCGTCGGCGAAGGACTTGGTCAGCGAATCGGCACGCCCCATCGTGCGGCCGAGCAGAATGCCGCTCACCGAGAGTGACTCGGTGACGGTGGCCGCCATCGTGGCCATCTGACGCTGGCGGTCCGTGGTGATCTTCTTGCGCTCGCGGCCGACGATACGGCTTATCCAGACGAACAGCGGCAGCAGGAGCAGCGAGACGGCGGTCAGCCGCCAGTCCAGGGCGAGCATCGCGACGACCGAGGCGACGACGGCCGTGAGATTGGAGACCAGGGAGGTCGCGGTGGAGGTGACGGTCGCCTGCATACCGCCGATGTCATTGGCGATACGGGACTGGACCTCGCCGGTCCTCGTCCTGGTGAAGAAGGCGAGCGGCATGCGCTGGAGCTGGCTGTAGACACCGGTGCGCAGATCGTGCATGACCCGCTGGCCGACCGTCGTGGAGATCAGCGTCTGGAGCACGCCGAAGACGCTGTTGACGACCGCGGTGGCGATCATGCCGAGGGCGAGCAGGCTGAGCAGTCCGGTGCGGCCCTGCGGGATCGCGGTGTCCAGGATCTCGCGGAGCAGGAACGGCGAGGCGACCGAGACCAGCGACGAGGCGCCGACCAGCAGCCCCACGATCGCGAGCCGGCCGCGGTAGGGACGGAAGAGACCGAAGATGCGCCGGAGCTGCGCGGGCTCCTCCGGCTGTCCCGTTCGGTCCGTTCGGTCCGTTCGGTCCGAACGGTCAGGACGGGGCGGCGGTGTCCAGGTGGATTCCTCGGGTTTCATGGGCTCCTTCGAAGGACGGGAGGGCTTCCGCGGAAGCGCGGGACGGATACGTTTTTGAGCTCGGCTTCGGACCCAAGCCCGGCCTCGGACTCCGAGCTCGGCTTCAGAGCCTAGCTCACTGTTACCTATGTACACAATGAACGAGGTCCTGATATTGTTCCCGTATGAGCACCCCTGACGCCGACGGCATGCTGGCCGAGCAGTTGCTGCGGCTGACCCGTCGGCTCCAGCGCGTCCAGAAGCGGCAGATGGAGCCGATCGGCATCACTCCCGCACAGGCGCGGCTGCTGCGTACGGTCGCGTATTACGAGCAGCCGCCACGGATGGCCGATCTGGCCGAGCGTCTCGAAGTGGTGCCCCGGGCCGTGACCAGCCTGGTCGACGGCCTTGAGGCGAGCGGCTGGGTGCGGCGCGCGCCCGATCCGACCAACCGAAGGGTGGTCCGTATCGAGCTGACCGAGAGCGGCCGGACCACGCTGAGGTCGCTGCGCGTGGCGCGGCGGGCCGCGGCGGAGGACATCCTCGCGCCACTCACCGCCGACCAGCGCGAGGTGTTCGGCGGACTGCTGTCGACGCTGGTCGACGGAGGCCGTCACCACCGCTGCTGAGCCGCCCGTCCGCCGTCCCAGCATCCCTCCGGGTTGTCACCGGAATGTCCCTCCGGCGTGGCTCCAACTGGCTCGATCTGGCGCTCCACGCGGAAAACCCGTTGCCCTCGACCCTTCACCAAGGCGAACCTTGCACGGTTTGGGCCACTCCACGAGTCATGGGGCATCATGCAGATTCGCGACCTTCCCTATCCCGATCCCGGGATCCCCGACGCTCGGTCAGGCCCTCGGTTCCTGCTGTGGCTCGGACGCAAACAGCTCGGCGGCCAGCTCAAGGCCCTCGCCTGGGGGCTGCTGCACTTCACCGGTATCGGCGGCCTCTCGGTGGGCGCCGGGCTCGCCGTCCAGGCAGTCGTCGACCGCTCCGGCGGCCGGCTCGCGCTCGCCGGTGGCCTCATCGCGCTGTTCGGCGCCGCCATCGCCATCGGCGACACCATGCTGCACCGCTCCGCCGTCACCAACTGGATCACCGCCGCCGCGCGTCTCCAGCAGTTGCTGGCCCGCAAGACCGCGGAGCTGGGCTCCGCGCTGACCCGCCGGGTGGCCGCCGGCGAGGTCGTCGCCGTCTCCACCGGCGATGTGGAGAAGATCGGCTGGTTCGTGGAGGCGCTCTCGCGCTTCCTCGCCGCCGCCATCGCGATCGTGATGATCTGTCTCGGCCTGGTGCTGTATCTGCCGCAGCTGGGCACGCTGGTCGCCGTCGGTGTGCCGGTGCTCGCCCTCGCCGTACTGCCGCTGCTCCCCCGCGCCACCCAGCGCGCCGATATCCAGCGCGAGAAGGCCGGAAAGGCCACCGAACTGGCCTCGGACACCGTCGCCGGGCTGCGCGTACTGCGCGGCATCGGCGGTGAGGAGCTGTTCCTCGGCCGCTACCGCGCCGCCTCGCAGGAGGTGCGCAAGGCCGCCGTCCGCAGCGCCCGTATGTGGTCGCTGATCTCGGCGATCCAGGTGCTGCTGCCGGGCGTCATGCTGATGTCCGTCATCTGGTACGGAGCCCGGCTCGCGCTGGACGGCCGGATCGAGGTGGGCGGTCTGGTGACCGTCTACAGCGCGGTGACCCTGCTGCTCTTCCCGCTGCGGCACTTCGAGGAGATCGCCATGGCGTACTCCTTCTCGCGGCCCTCCGCGAAGCGCGCGGCACGCGTGCTCTCGCTGGAGCGGACGGCGTACGAGGACGAGCGCGGCGGTCTCGACGACGCCAGGCCGACCGGCGATCTGTACGACCCGGCCACCGGGCTGCTCGCGCCGACCGGACTGCTGACCGTCGTGGTCTGCGGCGATCCGGACGCGGCCGGACGGCTCGCCGAGCGGCTCGGCGGCCATGCGGCCGAGGAGGAGAAGAGTCCGTCGGTGCTGCTCGGCGGAGTGGCGCTGGACGATCTCCCGCTGGACGCGGCGCGGGCCAGCGTGCTCGTCCAGGACAAGGATCCGGTGCTGCTGTCCGGCACGCTCACGGAGCTGCTGGACATCCCGGCCTCCGGCGCGGTCGATCCGGAGAAGGCGCTCACCGCCGCCCAGTGCGTGGATGTGCTCGACGCGCTCGCGCAGGCGTCGGTGGACGGCAGCGGTGACCCGATGCGGTCCAGGATCACCGAGCGCGGCCGTTCGCTCTCCGGCGGGCAGCGCCAGCGGCTGGCGCTGGCCCGTTCGCTGGTGACCGATCCGGAGGTGCTGGTGCTCGACGAGCCGACGTCCGCCGTGGACTCGCACACGGAGGCCCGGATCGCCCAGGGCGTCAAGGAGCTGCGGGCCGGCCGTACGACCGTGGTGTTCGCCTCCTCGCCGCTGCTGCTGGACCACGCGGACCGTGTGGTCTTCATCCCCGAGGGCGAGGTCGCGGCGGTGGGCGTCCACCGCGAGCTGGTACGGAGCGACGCCGCTTACCGGGCGGTCGTCACCCGCGAGACCGAACAAGAGCAGAAACAGGAACGCATCATGGAGCCGGCGTCACTGCGGGCCCGGGAAGAGATCGAGGAATCAGCATGATCGGCGTGGCGCCACCGGCGTACGACCCGGCGGCCCCGGAGTCGGCGACGACCCTGCCGGTCGGGACCCCGGCGACCGTACGGTCCTATGTGGGCGAGCTGCTGAGCCGGCACCGCAAGGCGTTCATCCTGCTGGTCGCCGTCAACGCCGTATCGGTGATCGCCTCGATGGTCGGCCCGTATCTGCTGGGCGGCATCGTCGAGGATCTGGCCGACGGAGCGCGTGAACTGCATCTGGAGCGCACGGTCGCGGTCTTCGCCGTCGCGCTGGTGTTCCAGACCGTGTTCACCCGGCTGGTACGGCTGCGCAGCGCGATGCTCGGCGAGGAGATGCTCGCGGATCTGCGCGAGGACTTCCTCGTCAGGGCCGTCGGGCTGCCGCCCGGTGTGCTGGAGCGCGCGGGCACCGGCGATCTGCTCTCCCGTATCACCACCGACATCGACCGGCTGGCGAACGCCATGCGCGAGGCCGTGCCGCAGCTCGCGATCGGAGTGGTGTGGGCCGGGCTGCTGATCGGCGCGCTGGCCGTCACCGCACCTCCGCTGGCGCTGGCGGTGCTGGTGGCGCTGCCGCTGCTGGTGGCCGGCTGCCGCTGGTACTTCCGGCGGGCGCCCTCGGCGTACCGCTCGGAGGCCGCCGGATACGCGGCCGTCGCGGCCATGCTCGCCGAGACCGTCGACGCCGGCCGGACCGTGGAGGCGCACCGCCTCGGCAAGCGCCGGGTGGCGCTGTCGGAGCGGCGGATCGAGGAGTGGACGGCGTGGGAGCGGTACACGCTGTGGCTGCGGTCGGTGCTCTTCCCGGTCATCAATCTCACCCATACGACGATCTTCCTGGCCGTGCTGGTGATGGGCGGCGCCTTCGTCCTCCAGGGCTGGATCTCGGTCGGGCAGCTCACGACGGGCGCGCTCTTGGCCCAGATGCTGGTGGATCCGGTGGGTCTGATCCTGCGCTGGTACGACGAGCTCCAGGTCGCCCAGGTGTCCATCGCCCGGCTCGTCGGAGTACGCGAGATCGAGCCGTCCGGCACGACCGACGCGTCGGTCGTGCCGGACGGCCGGGACGTCAGCGCCGACGAGGTCCACTTCGGCTACCGCGAGGGCGTCGACGTACTGCACCGGGTGACGCTGGACGTCGCTCCCGGCACCAGGCTCGCCCTGGTCGGCCCTTCGGGAGCCGGGAAGTCGACACTGGGCCGGCTGCTCGCGGGCATCTACGGACCTCGGCGAGGGCACATCACGCTCGGCGGAGCGGAGCTGTCCCGGATGCCGGCCGAGCGGGTACGGGAGCAGGTCGCCCTGGTCAACCAGGAGCACCATGTGTTCGTGGGCTCGCTGCGCGACAATCTGCTGCTGGCCCGTACGGGCGCGGCGGACGCCGAACTGTGGGCGGCCCTCGGAGCGGTCGACGCGGACGGCTGGGCACGGGCGCTGGACGACGGTCTGGACACCGCGGTCGGCTCCGGCGGTACGGCCCTGACGCCGGCGCAGGCCCAGCAGATCGAGCTGGCCAGACTGGTGCTCGCGGATCCGCACACGCTGGTGCTCGACGAGGCGACATCGCTGCTGGACCCGAGGGCGGCCCGGCATCTGGAGCGCTCACTGGCCAAGGTCCTGGACGGCCGTACGGTCGTGGCGATCGCGCACCGGCTGCACACCGCGCATGACGCGGATGTGATCGCGGTGGTCGAGGAGGGCCGGATCAGCGAACTGGGCAGCCATGACGAACTGGTGGCGGCGAACGGCGCGTACGCGGCGCTGTGGCGCTCCTGGCACGGCTGACCGCGCAGTACACGGCTGACCGCGGTACACGGCTACCGCAGCAGAAAGAGGGGCCGGAGCGTTCGGACGGACGCCCCGGCCCTCCCCGTACCACCGCCTATATGAAGCCCAGCGCCGCCGCTCCGCCCACTCCGCCCAGCACCATGAACGCCGGCATCAGCACCTTCAGCTCCACCCAGCTCCCGGCGCGGAACCGCATTCCCTTCGGCGGGCCTATCGGGTACCAGCGCTTACGGCCCAGCGGTATGGGCCACAGGATCGGGCAGCCCGACACCGTCAGCGCGTCCCCGATGTCGTGCACCAGCGCGCCCAGCACGATCGGCAGGCCCAGCCAGAGGTATTCCTGTCCCGGTGCCGTGAACAGCCAGTCGGCGCCGTTGCCCGGCTTGTCCAGGACGTCCGCCAGGATCCAGGCACTGGTGGCACCGAGCAGCCAGACCAGCACATCACTGGAGACCCGTGCGGCCCGCCACAGCAGGCCCTCCACGGCGAGCACGAGATGTACGAACAGGATCGCGAGCACCGCCCAGCGGCCACCCGCGTATGCCACCGCCGAGGCGCCGGCCCCGATCAGCACCGCCCAGAGCCAGGTGTGCGTCAGGGTGCGATGGCCACCGGTCCTGCGCGAATCCCCGGGCTTCCGTGTGGCCTTGTAGACGGCGTACGAGAGCTTGTCCACGATCTCGCAGAGCGTCCGCGACACCGGGCCGAACGCCCGGGAGATCGTCGCCGCCTTGTGGTCCAGATCCGGAGCGAGTGCGGCACCCGCGCAGATCAGCGCGCCGACCGCCAGAACCGGCCAGGGCATACCGTGGCCCGCGGCAGCCGCCGCCGCGCCCACCCCCAGCCAGGCCGCCGCTCCCGACAGCGAG
>NZ_FMDK01000201.1 GCF_900091995.1 Streptomyces sp. MnatMP-M17 | reverse complement strand
GGGTGCGCGGGCGTACGACAAGCCCGCGCACCCGCCGCCCCATACCCGTATCCGCCGCCCGCCACCCGTATCCGCCGTCCCGTACCCCGTACCCGTACCTCCTCGGCCGTTCGACCAGGGCGTATAGTGCGCTCTCGCATCGGGCCCCGGATTCCGGCGAGTTCCGGTGCGCGGATCCTCCGGTACGCCCGCCCGTCGCCCCGCACGCCGACGGCAGGCGGCGGACACCCGTGCGACGGCGCACGGGCACACCGTCCGGAGGCCCGGACCGTACGGACGCGGCGGCGCGCGGACACCTGGCAGGTCGAGGTGGTCCGTGGAGAAGGGAAGCACCATGCTGGAGCCGGCGGGCCTCACTCCGGCGGAGGAGACCGTCTACCGACTGCTCGTGACCGTGACCGCGGCCTCGGCGGACGAGATCGCAGACCACTGCGGTCTGGCTCCGGGAGACACGGAGCGCGTTCTGGCGGCGCTCACCGCCAAGGGCCTGGCCAGCGCGACGGACCGGGCGCCGCGGAGCTTCGCCGCCACTCCCCCGGATGTCGCCCTGCTGCCGCATCTCCAGCGCAACTCCGACGCCCTGGACAAGGCGCGCACCGCCGTCACCGATCTGCTGGAGACCTATCGGCGCACCAGACGCCGCCAGGACCCGGACCAGCTCATCGAAGTGATCACCGGCGCCGAGGCGCTGCGTCAGCATCTGCGCCAGATCCAGGACAACACCCGCCACGAGATGCTGTGGTTCTGCAAGGCGCAGTATGTGGCGATGCCGTCGGGCAGCAATCGCGCGGAGTTCGACGCGCTCGCCCGTGGTGTGCGCTACCGGGTCCTGTACGAGCGGGCGTTCTTCGACGATCCCGGGGCCGTCGACAATGTGGTGGAGGGCGTGCGCGCGGGTGAGATCGCCAGGGCCGTGCCGCATCTGCCGCTGCGGCTGGCCGTCGCCGACCGCGCCATCGCCATCTGCCCGCTGGTTCCGGGCGGTCCTTCCGGCAGTTCCGAGGAGCCCACCACGGCGCTGGTGCGCGGCAGCAGTCTGCTGGAGGCGCTGGTCGCGCTGTTCGAGCGGTACTGGGAGGACGCCGTACCGCTGGATGTCAGCGCGTCGGGAACCGTCAGCGGTACGGACGGGACCGCGCCCGGCCATGTGCTCTCGGCGACGGACCGGCAGTTGCTCTCGCTGATGGTGGCGGGCGTCGCGGACAAGGCCATAGCCAGCCAGATGGGGCTGAGCAGACGTACCGTACAGCGGCATATCCAGGGGATGATGACGCTCGCCGGAGCGACGACACGGATGCAGTTGGCGTGGCAGGCGGCCCGCCGCGGCTGGATGTAGCCCAGGTCCGTCCGTCGGCCGCTGCTACTGCTGTGCTCCGATGTGGAAGAGCAGATAGAGGAAGCCCGCGAAGAGATGCCCGGCCACCAGATAGGCGAAGAGCCGGATGACCAGCCCGCGAGGGAACGAGGTCTCGTGGTCGGCGGTGCGCTCCGGCGGCCGGTCCTCCGGTCCTGCCGGGACCTGTATCCGGTTCTCCGACTCCGAGGGCTCCAACGACTCCAACGACTCCGACATGGTGACGGTCCTCTCTGCGGCGCTACGGAACTCAGCGGTTTACGTGTCAGCTCTTACGGCTCAGTCGCGATGAGCCCCGCCGCCGAGGCACAGCTCGGTCGCGGGGCTCTGGAGCAGGGTGTGGACGAAGAGCAGCTCGGTCCCCTCGGGTCCGGCCGCCGCGATCCGGTGCGGAGTGAGCGAGTCGAAGTGCGCGCTGTCGCCGGGGTCGAGCACATATACGGCGTCCCCGAGACTCAGCCGCAGCCGGCCTTCCAGGACATAGAGCCACTCCTCGCCCGCGTGCACACGGACGAGGTCGCCCTGCGTTCCGTACGGCACCCGGACGCGCAGCGGCTGCATGGCCCGGCCCGAGCCGCCCGCCTGGTGGTATGTCCAGCCGCCGGCCTCGACCGGCTCCGCCCGGCCGGCCCGGACGATGGGATCGCGCTCCGGCGGTATCTCGCCGAGCAGATCGGAGATGGTCGTACCGTAGATGCGGGCCAGACCGAGCAGCATCGGCAGGGACGGCTGCCGCTGTCCGGTCTCCAGCCGGGAGAGATGGGCGGGTGAGAGCCCGGCCCGCCGGGCCGCGGCCTCCAGCGTGAGGCGACGGCCACGCCGCAGCTCACGCAGGCGCGGCGCCACATCGGGGAAGCCGTCGGGCAGCTCGTCGGCCGCCTCTCCGGCAGGAGGTGTGCTCATACCTCCATTGCGCCAGGAACTTACCTCTGGGGCAAATTTCTTGCCCCAGAGGCAAAGTCCGCCTAGGTCCGCAGGACCCCGCGAGGCCCGGTGAGACCGGGCGAGGCCCAGAGAACTCAGCGATTGGCGACGGCCTGCTTCACCAGCGTTCTGCCGAAGTCCCACATCAGTCCGCCGCCGCCATGGGCATCGTCCATGACCGCCGTGAAGGCCTCCACAAACCGCTCGACCTCCCGCTCACCGATGGTCAGTGGCGGAATCAGCTTGATCACTTCCAGATGGTCGCCGGAGACCTGGGTGAGAATGCGGTGCTTCTGGAGCAGCGGTACGACCACCATCTGCGCGAACAGTCCCTTGCGGGCCGCCTGGAGCATCGTCCACCGACCGCGCAGCTTGATGGAGTTGGGCCTGCCGAACTCGATGCCGATCATCAGGCCCCGGCCCCGCACCTCGTACAGCAGCTCATAGCGGTCGACCAGCGCGGCCAGCCGTGATCTGAGCAGATCTCCGGTCGCCCGCGCGTTGGCGACGATCCCTTCGTCTTCCATCACCGACAGCACGGCCAGACCGGCCGCCATGGCCTGGGCGTTGGAGCCGAAGCTCGCCGAGTGGACCAGCACACGGTCCATCGAGGAGTAGACCTTCTTGAAGATCCAGTCCTTGCCGAGCGTGGCGCCGACGGGCACATAGCCGCCGGAGAGCGCCTTCGCCACACAGACGAGATCCGGCTCGACGCCCTCCTCGTGCTGGTACGCGTAGAAGTCGCCGGTCCTGCCGAGTCCGGTCTGCACCTCGTCGGCGATGAGCAGTGCCTTGTGCCGGCGCAGCAACTCCTGTGCGGCGCGCAGAAATCCGGGCGGTGACGCGTGCACGCCCTTGCCCTGGATCGGCTCGACCACAAAGCCGGCCACATCGCCGCGCCTCAACTCCCTCTCCAGCGCGTCGAGATCGCCGAGCGCGATCGCGGTGTCGGGCAGCAGCGGCGCGAATCCGTCGCGGAAACCGTCCTCGCCGTTGACCGACAGCGAACCGGTGGTCAGTCCGTGGAAGGCGTGCGAGCAGTAGAGGATCCTGGGCTTGCCGGTCGCGTACCGGGCGAACTTCAGGGCCGTCTCGACCGCTTCCGTACCGCTGTTGCCGAAGAACACCCGGTCCAGATGCGGACTGTGGGCGAGCAGCTTCTCGGCGAGCAGTCCGGGCAGCGGCTGGCAGTCGAACCGGGTGAGATCGGCGAGCGAGGCGTCGAGCACATCGTGCAGCGCCTTGCGTACGACGGGATGGTGCCGGCCGAGCCCCATCACTCCGAAGCCCGCGAGCATGTCCAGATAGTCGTTGCCGTCCGCGTCCCAGAAGTAGGCTCCCTCGGCCCGCTCGTACACCCGGTCGAAACCGATCGTGTGCAGCATGCGCGGGAGCTGGTGGTTGAGGTGCTTGGTGTGCAGCTCATAGCGCTCGGCGCCGCGCTCGGCGAGCAGCCGCGGCAGGTCGAAGCCCTTGGGCTCGGTCATTCCTTGTTCTCCTTGCGCACTCGGACGGATCCCGCGCCCTCCCGCGCGGCTCCCACGCCCTGTCGCGGCAGTGCGGGGGCGAGTGCGACGCTGATCCGTCCCGCGATCTCCACCGGTGTCAGGCCGATATCGGCGAGCACCTCACTCCGTTTGGCATGGGCCAGGAACTGTTCGGGGATGCCGTAGGTCCGCAGAGGTACGTCCACGCCGGCGTCCCGCAGGGCCTGGCCAACCGCCGAACCCACGCCGCCACTGCGGCTGTTGTCCTCGACGACCGCGACGAGCCGGTGCCGCTCCGCCAGCGGCGCGAGCTGCTCGTCCACGGGCTTGACCCAGCGCGGATCGACCACGGTGCAGCCGATGCCGCGTCCGGCGAGCAGCTCCGCCGTCCGCAGACAGACGGACGCGAGCGCGCCCACGGACACCAGCAGTACGTCGGTGTCCTCGTCCTCCGCGCTGCGCAGTACGTCCATCCCGCCGAGGCGTCCGACGGCCGGGACGGTCGTGCCCGCGGACTCCTTGGGAAAGCGCACCACGGTCGGCGCGTCGTCCACGGCAACGGCCTCGCGGAGCTGTGCGCGGAGCTGCTCGGCATCGCGCGGCGCGGCAATCCGCAGTCCGGGCACGCACTGGAGGACGGACATGTCCCACATCCCGTTGTGGGAAGGTCCGTCGGCTCCGGTGACGCCGGCCCGGTCGAGTACGAAGGTGACTCCGCACCGGTGCAGTGCGACATCCATCAGCAACTGGTCGAAGGCGCGGTTGAGGAAGGTGGCGTAGACGGCGACGACCGGATGGAGCCCGCCGGTGGCGAGCCCGGCGGCGGAGACCGCCGCGTGCTGTTCGGCGATGCCCACGTCCCAGACCCGGTCTGGAAAGCGTTCGGCGAACTTCGTGAGGCCGACCGGGTGGAGCATGGCCGCGGTGATGGCGACGACATCCGGCCGTTCCTCGCCGATCGCGGCGATCTCGTCGCGGAACACCGAGGTCCAGGACGGTCCGCCGGACGGTACGAGCGGCTCGCAGGTGCGCGGATCCATCGCGCCGACCGTGTGGAAGCGGTCGGCCTCGTCCTCCATCGCGGGCGGATAGCCGCGGCCCTTCTCCGTCAGACAGTGCACCAGTACGGGCCCGTGGAAGCGCTTCGCCCGGGTGAGGGCCGACTCCACGGCGGCGATGTCATGTCCGTCTATCGGTCCGACGTACTTCAGCCCGAGATCCTCGAACATGCCCTGCGGTGCGAAGGCGTCCTTGAATCCCTTCTTCGCGCCGTGCAGCGAGTCGTAGAGCGGCCGGCCCACGACGGGCGTGTTCTGGAGCACCTCCTTGCCCCAGGCCAGAAACTTCTCATAGCCGTCGGTGGTGCGGAGCGTGGCGAGATGGTTGGCGAGACCGCCGATGGTCGGGCCGTAGGAGCGTTCGTTGTCGTTGACCACGATAATCAGCGGACGGCCCTTGGCCGCGGCGATATTGTTGAGCGCCTCCCAAGCCATTCCACCGGTGAGAGCGCCGTCGCCGATGACCGCGACGACATGTTCGTCCCGGCCCAGTACATCACGGGCCTTGGCCAGTCCGTCGGCCCAGCCGAGCACGGTCGAGGCATGGGAATTCTCGATGACGTCGTGCTCGGACTCCTCACGGGAGGGATAGCCGGAAAGGCCGCCTTTTCCCCGCAGTTTGGAGAAATCCTTTCTGCCGGTGAGGAGTTTATGGACATAACTCTGGTGTCCGGTGTCCCACAGAATACGGTCGACGGGTGAGTCGAAGGCCCGGTGCAGGGCGATGGTCAGCTCCACCACCCCGAGATTGGGCCCGAGATGACCACCGGTTCTGGCCACCGCCTCGACCAGGAATTCCCTGATGTCCTGGGCGAGTTCGTCGAGTTCGCTTGTCGTCAACGCCTTGAGATCACGCGGCCCCCGGATACTGTCCAGGACGGACATCTCGGGCCCCCTCTCGGATTGGTTCAGCTCACAGTGACGGCGGGAGCCCCCGAGGGCACCCCAGCATCCTCCATCTGCTCGGCGATCTTCATCGCCTCTTCGATCAGCGTCTCCACGATCTTCGACTC
>NZ_FMDK01000835.1 GCF_900091995.1 Streptomyces sp. MnatMP-M17 | reverse complement strand
CGCGGCGAGGTGCCGTAGCTGTCGTCGCGCGCCCGCCATGGATTACGGGACAGCCCTTAGTTCCAGCCGGACAGACCCGCGCCGTAGGGATAGAGCGGGTTTCCATAGGCCGTCGGTACCGGCTGGCCGGCGTCGATCTTCGCCCGGATGTCCGCGCGTTCGGCGTCCGTGGCGCCGAGATCGTAGGGAAGATCCCACTTCTCGTTCGCGTCCGCCTGCACATCACCGCCGCCCGGCTTCAGGATCTGGTCAAGGCTTCTGGGCAGCTGCCAGGGAAGTCTGCCCTTGGGCGTGTAGTCGCCGAAGAGGAGGGAGGCCGTGGCAGGTCCCACCTCCTCACCGCCTCGGTAGGTGACCACGATCGCGTCCGCCAGCCCGTTCCACTCACTGATCACGATCGGCCGCGGCAGTGTCAGCACCACGACCACCGGAATCCCCTGGTCCTTGAAGCTCCGGATCAGTGCGAGCTGGTCGGCGGGCAGATACGGCTGGGTGTTCGGCCATGCGGTGGCATGGGTGTAGGAGGGCTCGCCCACGGCGACCACCGCGAGTTTGGGTGACGGTCCGGTGTCCTGGTAGACGTTGACACCGGCGGTGGAGGCCCTGGCTCTGATGGCTTCCAGTGTGGTCAGCGAACCGTAGTTGGGATGGAAGTAGCTGGACCAGATGCAGCACGCGGCTCCGTCGGTCGCGCGGGCGCCCGCGACCACGATGTTGTCACCGCGGTTGAGCCTGACCGGGAGCACACCGTTGTTCTTGAGCAGCGTGTTGGACTCGCGCGAGGCCTGGTTGGCCAGCGCGGCATAGCTGGGCTGGTGGAAACGGTACGGGCCGTTCACCGGGTCGCCGTAGGGACGTTCGAAGACACCGAGCTGGAACTTGAGCCGGAGGATCCGCGTCACCGCGTCGTTGATCCGCGCGAGCGGCACCCGGGCCTGGAAGTCCGCCATGGTGAACCCGGTCGCGCCCGGATCGGCTCCGCCCATCACATCGGAACCGGCGTTGGCCGCGTTCACCCAGGCGCCGGAGGGCAGCCAGTCCGTGGTGATGAGTCCGGTGTAGCCGAGGTTCTGCCGCAGATACGCGAGGATCTTGGCGCTGTCGCCCGCGCCGGGACCACCCGGGTCGAGATAGGAACTGCCCGCGTACCCAGGCATGATGTTGACGGCACCGGCCTCCATCGCCGCCCGGAACGGGATCATGTGGTACTTGATGGTCACTCCGTCGTAGACGATGCCCGCCTCACCGCCCGCGCCTTCTCCGGGCCAGTGTTTGACGGTCGCGAGGACGGAGGCGGGATTGAGCTCCGGTCCTCCCTGGAGACCGGCCACCAGGGCCCGGAGCTGGGCGGCCACGGCGTCGGCGTTCTCGCCGCCGCCCTCCTGGATACGGGGATAGAGCACCTTGGTGCCGACCTCCGCGAGCGGTGAGAGCGTGCCGCGTGTGCCGACCTCCAGCTGCTCCTTGCGCTGCATGTCGGCGAGTTGGTATTCGAGGCCGTGGTTCCTGGCCGCGGCCAGCGTGCTTTGCAGCGGATAGGTGGTCTGGTAGCCGGCGGTGGTGTCACCGGCGGAGACCGGCGGGATGCCCAGTCTGGTGGCCGCCGTGGAGAGCAGGATGTCCTGGAGATCGGCCGGCTGGGCCGGTCCGAAGTGCCAGCCGGACCTCGGGTACGACTGGACGTTGTAGAACATCTGGAAGGCCTTCTCCTCAAGCGTCATTCTGCCGAGGAGATCGGCGACCCGGGTGTCGACCGGCTGGCGCCAGTCCTCGTACGGCTCGATGGCCCCGTTCTTGTTCAGGTCGCGGGCGCCGTTGATGACACCGACACCGTCGTTGACTGTCTCGATCTCGGGCAGATAGACGCTGAAGGCACGGATGTTGGAGGTGGTCCTCGTACCGGAGCCGCTCACCGCGACGACGAACCACTTGTAGGTCCACCGGTCGGTGATGTCCCAACTCGGCGTGTAGGTGGTGCCGGTGGGCTCGGCGACCTTGGTGTAGAGATCGAGCAGATTGCCCGAGGCGGTGAAGTCGTAGTCGGTACGCGTGACATTGAGCCAGAGCTCGTAGCGGACGGCGCCCTGGACGGGTGCCCAGGAGAACGCGGGCCTGCGGGTGTTGGTGATCAAGGCGCGGTCGGCGGGCGCGGACAGCGCGAACTGGTTCAGTGTCGCGGGCGCCTTGGTGGGTCCTGAGAGCAGAGGCGCGGTGGCGGAGGAGCCGTCGACGGATCCGAAGACCTGGAACTCCCAGAGCGAGAAGCCGTAACCGGTGGCCCGGGCCGTCCCGTACATCCGTACGTAGCGGGCCTTGCCGGTGACGGCGAGCTTCTCGACACCGCCCTGGCCTGTGGTGGTCGTGTAGAGCGTGGACCAGGTGGAGCCGTTGTCGGACACGTCGATGTGGTAGCCCGTGGCGTACGCGGACTCCCAGTTGAGCTCGATGCCGCTGATCGTGGCCGGGCCGCCGAGATCCACCTGGAGCCACTGGTTGTCGGCGAACTGGCTCGACCAGCGGGTGTCCGTACGGCCGTCCAGCGCCGCCGCGGGCGCGTTGGCGCCCTCCCATGTCGAGGCGGACACCTGCTTGTAGGCGGAGATGGGCGTTCCGGAGGGACCGCCGCCGGTGCCACCGGCCGAACCGTAGACCTGGAACTCCCAGAGGGAGTAGCCGTAACCGGTGGCCCGGGCCGTCCCGTACATCCGCACATAGCGGCCGGAGCCGCTGACGGTGAGCGTCTGGCTGCCACCGGGACCGGTCGTCGTGGAGTAGACATCGGTCCAGTTCTGGGCGTCGCCCGACACCTGGATCTTGAACGATGTGGCGTACGCCGTCTCCCAGTTGAGGACGACGGAGCTGATGGACGCGGTGGCGCCGAGGTCGATCTGAAGCCACTGCGGATCGGCGGCGGCGCTGGACCAGCGGGTTCCGGCGTCGCCGTCGACGGCGGCTGAGGCGGGCGTGCCGGCGTTCTCGGTCGAGGAGGTCGTGACGGCCTTGCCCTGCGACAGCAAGGTGTCGGCGGCCTCCGCGCTGCCGGTCGAGGTCCCGACGGCACCGCCCGTCGCGAGGCTCAGCGCGACGGCCAGAGCGACCAAAGGTCTCCGGCGCCGGGCGTTTCCGTTTCCGCGTACGCGTAGTACGCGTACGAAGGACAGGAGGCTCATATACATCTCCACGGGTGTGGTACCTGTCCACCACAACGCCGTGGCACGGTCAGCGACGGCACGCGAAGGGTGGCTGTCGGTGGCTCCGGACTCATCGCTCCGGGGCTGGGAATACCGCCGGAGAGCGCTCTCCCGAGAGGGTGCGCCAATGACCGACCACTGTCAACCCTTGCCCTGCGAAAGGCCCTGGAAAAGCGACCGGCCCCGGTGCCCATTTGGGCACCGGGGCCGTCCGTCACACCCGGGAAGCGATACCTGGCCTGCCTCGCGGCAGCCGGGACTACTTCGAAGGCTTCCTGAACTGGTCGATCATCGCGGCGTAGCTGAGACCGTTCTGGCCCGCGGCCACGGCGCGGTCGGTGAGCGCCTTGACGAACTCGGGCAGTTCGGCGCTGATGCCCGTGGCCTCGCTCTCGTGGATCAGGTGGATCATCGTCGCCAGGTGGGTGTCGATGGTGGCGTCGTGGGCGGTGTAGTCGCCCGCGTCGATCTGGCCGGCGTAGGCGGTGACGAAGTTGGTCACGGCGCCGATCCAGTTGTTCGCGAAGGGCGCGAAGGTGGACGCCTTCACATTCGCGGCGCCCAGGAGGGCGGCGCCGTGCAGGAAGCTGTTCAGGACGCCCCACATGATGCCGAGAAGCGCCACGTCGTACAGCGAGGCCAGCCCGTGGTCGTCGCCCAGGTGCGTCGTACCGACCGGGCTGAGCGCCTTCAGGGCGGACTCGTTGGCGTCGTACGCATCCTTGGAACCGGCGTACAGCAGGACGGCGTGCTCGGTGCCGATGACCGGAGGAATGGCCATGATCGCACCGTCGAGGTACGCGGCTCCGAGCTTGGCCGCCCACTCGGCCGTCTCACGGGCGCCCTCGGAGTGGCCGGAGGTGAGGTTGACCAGCGTCTTGCCGGACAGTTCGGCGCCCAGCGGGTCCAGCAGGGTGTGCACGACGTCGTAGTCCGTCACACACAGCACCACCAGGCCACTGGCCTTGACCGCGTCGCCGGCCGAAGAGGCGAGCACCGCTCCCTCGGAGACCAGGTCGGAGGCCTTCTCGGCCGACCGGTTCCACACGGTCGTGGGGTGGCCCGCCTTGAGGAAGGCCCCGGCCAGCGCCTGGCCCATGAGGCCCAGGCCGATGACCGTGACGGGGGTGCGATTCTCAACCGCCATCAGATAATTCCATTCTCGCAGGGAGAACAAACGCCGCGCATTTGTGCCGCGCCGATCTCGATTACACATGCTTGCACAACGGGCCTCGACCGAGGCGCACCTGAGCACACCCGGAACGCGGGCCCTTCGAAGAGGTTGGCCCAGCACTTCACCAACGGCAAGTACCTACTTTCTGGTTAGCGCTAACCAATTGGTAAGTGACCGGTCCGGTCCGCACCGGAGTTGACGGTCGTACCGTAGGGTTTCGGCCTGCCGCGACCGAGGAACTGTTCGTCAGGCGCCCATGGCTCTCCGTCCGGACCGGTCAATTACCGGCAAGTTGACGAGCGATGACCGGAGAGTGGGGTTCCGCGAAGCCGTGTAAACGGCTTGTTTCCACCTTGCCCGGGTGGCGCTTCGGGTGATGAGTAGCCCATTACCGGCGCGTGAGTGAAGACCGAATTCAGTCAAGTACGGTCTGCGGCAGGCGAGCCGATCCTTCGCCAGGACCGACAGAAGGCAGAACAGTGCAGAACAGCAAATCAAGCTCCGGTTCCGCGGGACGAATATCCCGACGCTCGATTCTCCGGGCCGGCGCGGGCATCACCGCGGCCACCGCTGTGGCCGCCACGGCACCCGAGGTCTTCGCGCCCGCCCAGGCGTCCGCCGCCGAACCCGCTGTCTACGACGTCATCGTCGTCGGCGCCGGATACGCCGGTGTCACCGCCGCGCGTGAACTCAGGCTCAAGGGCTACCAGGTCCTGATCCTCGAAGCGCGGAACCGCATCGGAGGACGGACCTGGACGGACACCTTCGCCGGGAAGCAGATCGAACTGGGCGGTACCTGGGTCGAGTTGACCCAGCCTCATGTCGGTGCCGAGCTCAAGAGGTACGGAATCGGTCTCGTCCCGGACGCGGCTCCGGAACGCACCTTCTTCCCCACGCCGTCGGGGCCGGCCGAGTTCACTCCCGACGAGGGCTTCACCCGGATGGGCGCGACATACGAGAGGATCTTCGAAGGCTCCAACCAGTACTTCGAGCGCCCCTTCGAGCCGTTGTACCGGGCGGACCTCCTCAAGGACCTCGACAAGCTCTCGCTGCGCGCCCGCCTCAACCAGATGGGCCTCACGCCCGAGCAGGAGCTTCTGGTCAACGGGCAGACCGCGGTGTACTCGGGTGGTTCCAGCGCGACCGGTGCGCTGACCATGCTGGCCCAGTGGTGGGCCCTTTCCGGCTGGAACAACGACGGCTGGAACGAGACGATGAAGTACCGCATGTCGACGGGCACCGTGGGACTGCTCAACGCCATGCTGAACGAGGCGCAGCCCACCGTGCGTCTCAGCTCCCCGGTCGCCCAGATCGCCCTGAGCGGCTCGACCTACCATGTGACCACACAGGCCGGAGTGACGTCGTCCGCGAAGGGCGTCGTCCTCGCCGTCCCCGTCAACGTGTGGCAGAGCATCAAGTTCACTCCGTCGTTGCCGGCAGCGCAGACCACCGCCGCGGCGCAGGGCATAGGTGTGAAGACGGGCACCAAACTCTGGATCCACGCGCGCAGTCCGCAGGGCAGGTTCTACGCCCAGGGCGCGGAGGGCGGTTCGCCGATCACCATGATGATCCCGGACAAGGTCACGTCCAGCGGCCTGCTCTACTCGGCCTTCAGCACCGACCCGGCCTTCGATCCCACGAACACGGCGCAGGTCACCGCCGCCGTCAGCCAGTTGGGGGCGAACATCGAGGTCCTCGGTGTCAAGGGCCAGCGCTGGGGCAGCGACGCGTACTCCCGCGGCGGCTGGGCCTTCCGGAAGCCCGGTCAGCTGACCGGGCTGTATCCCAACGTGCAGCAGCCCGGCAGCCGGCTCGCCTTCGCCAGTGGCGACATCGCCAACGGCTGGAGCGGATACATCGACGGAGCCATCGAGTCGGGTCTGCGTGCTGCCCAGCAGATCGCAGCGCTCATCTGAACCTGGTGAGACGGCTCCGATGAGCGCGTGTCCCACCGGCCCGCGGATTCTCCGTATCCGGTGAGACACGGCCCCTGCCCCGGGCCCGGCCGGACACCGACGACGGTGTCCGGC
>NZ_FMDK01000470.1 GCF_900091995.1 Streptomyces sp. MnatMP-M17 | reverse complement strand
TGCCCCGTACCTCCAGCGCCGTCAGCCACTGGAGCCGTAGCTGTTCGGTGCCGCCGGGCTGACCGGCCGCACCCGCGTGCTGATGGGCGGCGGGCCAGTGGGACGCGGTGACCTTGGCAACGGTGGTGGCGGCGCCGGCGACGGCGACCACCGCGCCCGCGCCGAGCGCGACACCCGTGGCGGTGCCCAGCGCGACATCCGCGCCGACCGCGGCGGCGGTGGCAACGGCCGTGACCAGCACGGGCGTTCCGATGGACTGCCGGCTGAACCGGTGCGACAGAGGCCGCCGCTCCGCCTCCGCCGCCTCCATGGCCCGCGCGTAGGCGGCGTACTCCTCGGCCGCTCCGGACGCCATGGCGTCCAGCGCGCTCCGCCCTCGCGCCAGCAGCGCGTTCCCGTCGGCCCGGCCGCCGGAGCGCCGCACCTCCTCCTCCACGGCACGCACCAACAGCCGCTCGGCTTCGGCCCGGTGGCTCTCCCGCATAAGCGTCCCCCTCCGCAAGCACTGGATGGAGGGACATTCTCCTGTGCCGGCCCCACGAACGCGAGACCAGCCCGCCGGTGTTCCTCCCACGCGCGCGATCGCGCGTGGCCGCGCGTGCTTACTCCGGCCAGGCACCCACAACGTCCCGAGGCCCCCAGACGAGCCCGACATGGTCCGAGGCGATGTCGGCCGTCATACCGGCACGGGACGCGACGACCAGACCGGTGCTGCCCGGAACGAACCCGGGAAGCTGCGCCACGCCCTGTTCCAGTGCGGTGAGGTCGTGCTGATCGAATGGACTGGTCAGCCATTTGACGGAGCCGGCGAAGAACAGCGTGCCGGCCACGGGTGCGCGGTCGGCACCGACCAGATCGATCTCCGGGCTGAACTGCCGGTTCCACCAGCCTCCCACCGTCCCGGTCTCCGGCCAGGGGAAGTCACCGTCCACCGCGGCCAGTTCGAGGGATTCGCGGATCAGCGGCTCCACGGCACGGCCCCGCCAGGAGGCCCAGCGCCGCCGCACCAGCCCGAAGGCCGCCTCCGGGCGCCCGCGCCGGGTCTGTTCCTGCGCGGACCGCAGGGCCGCGAGATACAGCCGCAGATTGCTGTCCGCGACACGGTAGAGCGCGGGCTTCCCGGGCTTGACGGAGAGCGGGCTGTCCACCGCGAGCACCCGCTTCTCCTCCGAGAGCCGGTGCAGTATCGGCGAGAGCACACCCGAGGGCAGGGCGCCGCTGCGGCTTCCCGCGGTGGCCGCGATGTTCGTGTGGGTACGGTCGCCGCCACCGATCGCCTCCAGCACCCGGCGGGACTGGTCGGGCGTCGGGAACTCGGCCATGAGCGCCGCTTCGGGCACACCGAACAGCGGGGAGGCCGGGTCGGCGCACTCCGCCTCGATAAAGTCGAGGGCGGGTGTCGCATGAGGCCAGGCGCGCAGGATGCCGGGCAGGCCGCCGGAGACCAGATGCGCGTCGATGGCGTCGGCGGCGTCGAGTCCGAGGGCGCTTCCGGTCTCCGCAGGATTGAGCGGGCCGAGTACGAAGCTGTCGGCGCGGCCGTAGAAGGGCCGGTCGTAGGCAGTGAGCCGCTCCATCATGTGCAGATCGCTGCCGAGCAGCAGGAGCAGCACGGGCCGCTGGGACAGCAGACGGTCCCACGCCGTCTGGAGAGCGCCGTCGAAGACCCGATCCTGCTCCGCCAGCCAGGGCAGCTCGTCGAGCACGACCACACCGGGCGCGTCCGAGAGCGCGGAGGCCAGCAGCCGGAAGGCGTCAGGCCAGTTCGACGGCGGACTCGCCGAGAGCAGGGCGCCGTCGCCCGGGAGGAGCTGTGACTCGCGCAGCTCGGTGTGGAAGGCGGCGAGTGCCTCCAGGGACGAGGCGCCCTTGGTGGCGGTGAAGAAGAGATAGGGGAGCCGCGCCCGGTCGCAGAACTCCTGAACCAGCCGTGACTTGCCCACCTGCCGCCGCCCCCGGATGGCCACGGCGGTACCGGACCCGGTCGCGAGAGTGCGGTCGAGACGCTTGCGCAGCAGATTCAGCTCGGCACTGCGGCCGACGAAGGGTGTGGCGGCCATCACTGCTCCCGCAAGGTAGATTCAATCTATGTAGATTCATTCTACATAAACTGCGACTGCCCTGGTCTCTCTGCCAGAAGCAACGCCAAGGGACCCGCGGGGAGGAGGAAGCGGCCTGCCACCGCTGCGTCGATCGCTTCCTCCATGGGCCACCGGAGCATCCTTGCCTGTCAGGCGGCTCCCAGGTCCACGGTGACGGAGAAGGGCGCGGCAGCCTTGATCACACCGGTGAACGTCTCGCCGTCCCTGTATGCCTTGGTGGCTGGCTCGAGAACGTAGGTGTAGATGATCGGGACGCCGGTGGCGGCCTGTTCGACCCGCCAGTAGAAGGGGATGCCGGCCTTGGCGTACTGGTCCACCTTCACGATCCGGTCGGTGGTCTCCGAGCCCGGGGACACAACCTCGACGACCAGGAGCACATGCTCCGGGCGGGTGGGCGTGAGGTCGATGGTCTCCGCCCGGTAGACGACGACGTCCGGACGGCGGTTGGTGAGCGGAATGTCCTGGAGACGGATGTCGAAATCCGTGTCGGCGTTCCAGTCCGGGCCTGCGGCGGCGTCCAGGGCATTGGCCAGGATCCGGGCCGGCCGACTGTGGCGCTTGGACGCACTCGGACTCACGACGACCATCCCGTCCACGATCTCAATGCCGACGCACTGCTCCTCGGACCAGGAGTCGTACTGTTCTGCGCTGATCTGCAAGTGCATCCATGCGGGTACGACCATCTCGGCGGTCATGGCGTACCTCCTTTGGTGGCCCTGGGGACCGGAGGCTTTCGCGGAAGCGCGGCGGCGTGATGTACCCGTTCTGCTGTCGGTCGGCTACTCCGCGTGCCACTGCTGCCAGTGAACTCGCAAACCGAGTAGTCCCCGCTCACGCCTCTCTGACGATCACGCGGCTTCCGCAGAGCTTCGACCAGTCGTCACGGTCGGAGGTCAAGACGACCACGGGGGCGGGGGCCCGGAGCGCCAGCGCGGCGACGAGAGCGTCGATGGCGTACTTGTGTCCGTGCAGCCCGCCGGTATCTCGAAGTAGCGTCACTGCGGTCAGGGAGTCTTCCTGGCTGACCGGTTCCACGCGCAGCCGGGTGAGCACCCACTTCAAGCGCGCCAGATCGGTCTTTCCGTATGCTGCTTCAACGATGGTCAGCACCGACACGAGGACGGGGACTCCGGCCTGCCGGGATGCCTCGATGCGCGCCGCCATCCTGCGGTCGTTGCGCAGGAGCATGGAGAGTGCCTCGGAGTCGAGCACCAGGGAGCGGGCCGGCAGCTCCTTCACGCGGCGCCTCGCACGGCACCCTCGGCGTTCTCGTCTCCGAACAGCTCGCGCCGGGCAGCTTCGATCTCCTGCTCGGTGAGCGCGCCGTGTTCCTCCTCGTGGGATGCCACGATCTCGGCGAGCCCGTCCATCGCGAGCTGGTGCCTGACGGCCTCGGTGATGTAGCCGGACAGGCCTCGGCGACCGGTTCGAGAGCGGAGTTCACTGAGCAGATCGGCTGGCATGGATACGGAGATGTTCTCGGTGGTCCCGGCTCGGGTCGGCTTCATGTTCAAAGTGTAGGACAAGTTCTATTACACTGCGAAAGCTTCACCGAACCACGTCTCTTGCGACCAGAAACGGCCGCGATGCTTCACCTACGGGCTGTCGCACCCCGTGAGAACCCTCGCGTCCTCGGCAACTGGCGCGGGCAGCTGTGGCGTTTTCGCGCCGTCATGATGCCTGGGGATCTGATCGTCCTGCCACTCAAGGCGGGCACCATTGCCATCGGGTACCTCACGGGCGATTACCTGTTCCGTGCGGAGGCTGCTCCGGGACTCCGGCATGTACGCAGTGTCACCTGGAAGCGCACCGATGTGCCGCGTACGGGGCTTCGCGCCGACCTGCGTGCGACGCTTGGGTCCCTGCTCACAGTGAGCGAGTTGCGCCGCCTCGATGCCGTGAAGCGTCTCTCCATGCTTGCGGCGGGGGACTCCGATCCGGGAAACCCTGACGCCCCGGCTGGCCTGCGACTGTTGGAAAGACCCGCCCAGTTGGCCGACAAGGTCGCCGAAGCCCCGGCGGGCAGGCCGGTGGAACTGGCCGTGCGTGACCTGCTCAGCATCTGGGACTTCGTGAGCCGCTCGGACAAGGCGACCGCCACCATTCGCCGGGATCTGGACGAGCTTGGTCTCGCGGTTGTCCCTCCCATCACCGAGGTCCCGTCGATCGACCACATCGTCCGCGTCGTTCCCATCGGCCTGGCCCCGGAAGCTGAACGGAAGTCGGGCGAAGAGACCGCCAACCTGGAACTGGAACTGGAGCCGGAGGAAGGAGATGACTCCGCGGCGGATCTCTTGGTCGACGTGCAGTCTGGCTCCTCGGACATCGGCGACATCGGCCTGACCGCCGTTGGAGCAGGAGAGGGTGAGAGCGGCGACGATGACGAGGAGCCGGCTCGTCCGGCGCCTGTGTTGGTGACCGTTGGGAGGCTGCCCTCGGCACGCAACGAGCTGAAGACCGTCAGGCTCACCGACCCGCTCAGCCGAGCTGTGGAACTTCTGTCCGAGAACGCGTACGACCAGCTTCCGGTCCTTGACGACGACGGTCACTTGCGCGGCTCCGTCACCTGGCGGGAAATCGGTGCGACCAACCGCCCTGCCACCGCGCTGGTCAGAGACGCTGCCGTATTGAAGGTTCGTTCAATACGTACCGATGAGCCCATGGTGGACTGTCTGGCCGATGTAGCCGACCACGGCTGCGTTTTCGTGGTCAATCCCGACGGCAGCCTCTCTGGGATTGTGACCGGCCACGACCTGGCCCACAGATTCGAGCAGGAACTGCGCCCCTACGCCCTCATTCAAGAGCTGGAACTGCGCCTGCGCCGAGCGCTCAGGAAGGCTTTGATGCAGGTGAAGGAGATCCATGGTGCGTACGGCCTCCCCGGCGATCCCGCAAGAATAGTCAAGCTCGCCAATCAGGGCATGAACTTCTCCGACTACATCACATTGCTCAAGCGGGATGACGTATGGCGGGCCACGGGTTGGCAGTTCCCGCAGCAGAGCTTCGCCGAACGCATGGACCGGGTTCGAAAAATCCGTAACGAGACCATGCACTTCCACACGAGTGACGATGACCGCATCAGTGCGGTCAAGGAGATCCAAGTCGCTCTGCAGATGCTCAAAACTGTTCAGCCGCAAGCCTGACGACACGGCAGATCCGGTGCTGCCGCACCCCGGCCTGCTTGCATCGGAGCACCGGGATGGACGTGGATGGCTGCCCAATGCCAGGGTGATCGTGCGACGATGCCCGTATGAACCGGTTGGGTGGCGCGACCTCGCCTTATCTGCTTCAGCATGCCGAGAATCCGGTCGACTGGTGGCCCTGGGGACCGGAGGCTTTCGCGGAAGCGCGGCGGCGTGATGTACCCGTTCTGTTGTCGGTCGGCTACTCCGCGTGCCACTGGTGTCATGTGATGGCGCACGAGAGCTTCGAGGACACGACGACCGCGAAGTACATGAACCGGCACTTCGTCAATATCAAGGTGGACCGCGAGGAGCGGCCCGATGTCGATGCCGTGTACATGGAGGCCGTGCAGGCTGCCACCGGGCAGGGCGGGTGGCCCATGACGGTGTTTCTGACGGGCGACGGGGAGCCGTTCTACTTCGGTACGTACTTCCCGCCCGCGCCGCGGCACGGCATGGCGTCCTTCCCGCAGGTCCTGGAGGGTGTCAGTGCCGCGTGGACCGACCGGCGCGAGGAGGTCGCCGAGGTCGCCGGGCGGATCGTACGGGAGCTGTCCGGGCGGACGCTCGCGCACGGCGGCGGTGAGGGCGTGCCGGGCGAGGCGGAGGTGTCGCAGGCGCTGCTCGGGCTGACCAGGGAGTACGACGCGCGGCACGGCGGCTTCGGCGGCGCGCCCAAGTTCCCGCCGTCGATGGTGGTGGAGTTCCTGCTGCGCCATCACGCCCGTACCGGCGCCGAGGGCGCGCTCCAGATGGCGGCCGACACCTGTGAGGCGATGGCGCGCGGCGGGATCTACGACCAGCTCGGCGGCGGCTTCGCGCGCTACTCCGTGGACCGCGAGTGGACCGTCCCGCACTTCGAGAAGATGCTCTACGACAACGCGCTGCTGTGCCGCGTCTACGCCCATCTGTGGCGGGCCACCGGATCCGATCTTGCCCGGCGCGTCGCGGTGGAGACCGCGGACTTCCTCGTACGCGAACTGCGCACGGACGAGGGCGGGTTCGCCTCCGCGCTGGACGCGGACAGCGACGACGGCACCGGACGGCATGTCGAGGGCGCGTACTACGTCTGGACTCCGGAGCAACTGCGCGAGGTGCTCGGTGAGTCGGATGCTGAGTTCGCCGCTCAGTACTACGGGGTGACGGAGGAGGGCACCTTTGAGGAAGGTGCTTCCGTGCTCCAGCTTCCGCAGGGCGGCGGCGTGGTGGACGCCGCCCGTGCCGAGTCCGTACGGGCCCGGCTGCTCGCCGCGCGCGAGGAGCGGCCACGGCCCGGCCGGGACGACAAGATCGTGGCCGCCTGGAACGGGCTCGCGATCGCCGCGCTGGCCGAGACCGGCGCGTACTTCGACCGGCCGGACCTGGTGGAGCGGGCCACGGAGGCCGCCGACCTGCTCGTACGGGTGCACCTCGGTGACACGGCTAAGACCGCGCGGCTCGTCCGTACCTCGAAGGACGGCAGGTCCGGCGCGCACGCCGGCGTACTGGAGGACTACGGGGATGTCGCCGAGGGATTTCTGGCGCTCGCCGCGGTCACCGGCGAGGGAGCGTGGCTGGAATTCGCCGGATTCCTGCTGGACATTGTGCTCGACCGCTTCGCCGCGGAGGACGGCGCGCTGTTCGACACCGCCGACGACGCCGAACAGTTGATCCGCAGGCCGCAGGATCCCACGGACAACGCCACGCCGTCCGGCTGGACGGCCGCCGCCGGAGCCCTGCTCTCCTATGCCGCGCACACCGGCTCCGAGGCCCATCGCACCGCCGCCGAGGGCGCGTTGGGCGTGGTGAAGTCCCTGGGCCCGCGCGCGCCGCGCTTCATCGGCTGGGGCCTCGCGGTCGCCGAGGCGCTGCTCGACGGGCCGCGTGAGATCGCCGTCGTCGCGCCCAAAGATGTCGGGCCCGAAGGAGACGCCGCGGCACGGGAGTTGCACCGTACGGCACTGCTCGCGACGGCACCTGGCGCGGTCGTGGCGTACGGCCCTGCGGACGGCGACGGGCTCGGCGGCGCCGACGGCGCCAACGGCACCGATGGCTTCCCGCTGCTGACGGGCCGTCCGCTCGTCGGCGGGCGGTCCGCCGCATATGTCTGCCGACGGTTCGTATGCACCGCTCCCACAACCGAAGTGAGCGTACTGCGCGGCGAGTTGGGCGTGTTCGAGTAATCTGTGGCCGGTTTATGACGCGCGGTGAATCGGCCTGAAACGCAGTATTCACCCAAACGGCCCTCCGGCCGTCACAGGTCGGCCTTATTGTCTTCACAAGAGGCGCAACAGGTGTGTGTGGGGAGCCTGTTGCGCGAGGGGGATCGTGGGTGCGCCGGCGGCCAGGGGGGCCTTGCCGCGGTCCACCCGGGCCGAGGGGGGCCGTGTTGCTCACGTCTGTGTTCATTGCTGCCGTTTCACTGGCGCTTTTCTGGATGGCCGCGTTCACGCTCTGGTGGCAGATGCATGCCTGGCGTACACCGGAGACGCTGGCCGCGACCAAGTTCGCACCGCCTGACGGAGGCCGGCAGGGCTCGTTCTCCCTGCTGCTGCCCGCCCGGCACGAGCAGGCGGTGCTGGAGCACACGGTCGAGCGGCTGCTCCAGTCCAGCCACACCGACTTCGAGATCATCGTCATCGTCGGACACGACGATCCGGAGACCGCCGAGGTCGCCGAGCGGGCCGCGGCCCGTGATCCGGGACGGGTCAGAGTCGTCGTCGACACCCATCAGGCGAAGAACAAACCCAAGGCGCTCAACACCGCACTGCCGCACTGCACCGGCGACTTCGTCGGAGTCTTCGACGCCGAGGACCAGGTCCATCCCGAGCTGCTGACCCATGTGGACCACGCCTTCCGCTCCACCGGCGCCGATGTCGTCCAGGGCGGAGTGCAGCTCATCAACTTCCATTCGAGCTGGTACAGCCTGCGCAACTGCCTGGAGTACTTCTTCTGGTTCCGCAGCAGACTCCATCTGCACGCCCAGAAGGGCTTCATCCCGCTCGGCGGCAACACCGTCTTCGTACGGACCGAGGTGCTGCGCGCGGCCGGCGGCTGGGACCCGAACTGCCTTGCCGAGGACTGCGATCTGGGCGTACGGCTCTCCAGCATCGGCAAGAAGGTCGTCGTCGCGTACGACTCGGACATGGTGACCCGCGAGGAGACTCCCGGCTCACTGATGTCCCTGCTCAAACAGCGAACTCGGTGGAATCAGGGCTTCCTTCAGGTCTATCGCAAGAAGGACTGGAAGCAACTGCCCACGCCAGGACAGCGGATGCTCGCCCGCTACACGCTGATGACGCCGTTCCTCCAGGCGTTCACCGGACTGATCATCCCGCTCAACGTGGGGATCGCGCTCTTCCTGGACGTACCGGTGACGATCGCCTTCATCACCTTCCTGCCGCTGGTCACCGCGCTGGTCACCTTTGTCTTCGAGGTCGTCGGGCTGCATGACTTCGGCAAGCAGTACGGACTCCGCGTACGGCTCACGCACTATCTGAAGCTCATCGTCGGCGGTCCCTTCTACCAGGTGCTGCTCGCCGGTGCGGCGATCCGTGCCGTCTGGCGCGAGCAGCGGGGCCACAGCGACTGGGAGCTGACCAGTCATGTCGGCGCGCATCTGGCGCCGGACACCGGACGCGCCGGAGACACCCGAGACATCCGCGACATCCGAGAGGACGTCCACGCGTGACCTCCACACTTCCCGTGGTGACGACCGATCAGAGAACGGCCGTCCCCGCGCAGCCGAACGATGCCCGGAACAGCCCTACCGCTCCGGCCGACGCGCCCGCTCCGGCCGACGCGCCCGACAAGACCGGCGGCAACAGACGGCTCACCGTCCGGCCCGTGGTGCGCTTCCGCGGCTCCCGTCCCGATCTGCTGCTGTGCGGTGTGCTCCTCGTCGCGATCCTGCTGGTCCAGGGCTGGAACATCCAGCACTATCCGACGCTCAGCGACGACGAGGGCACCTATCTCGCCCAGGCCTGGGCGGTCCAGGAGGGCGACGGCCTCGCCCACTACACCTACTGGTACGACCATCCGCCGCTCGGCTGGATGCAGATCGCCTTTCTGACCTGGCTTCCCTCGCTCCTCTCGCCCGAGTCGATGACCGTCGCGCCGATGCGGTTCGCGATGCTGCTGGTCAGCGCGGCCAGCGCGGTGTTCCTGTACGTACTGGCCCGGCGGCTGTGGCTGCCGCGCTGGGCGGCCGGGCTGGCGATGGTCCTCTTCGGGCTCTCGCCGCTCTCCGTGGTGCTCCAGCGGGAGATCTTCCTCGACAACATCGCCGTGATGTGGATGCTGCTGGCGTTCTGTCTGGCGGCCTCGCCGCACCGCGATCTCTGGCACCACTTCGCGGCCGGGATCGCCGCCGCCGTCGGCGTGCTCACCAAGGAGACGATGCTCGTCATCCTGCCGGCGCTGCTGGTGACGATGTGGCGCTTCAGCCACCGTGACACCAGGAAGTTCGCCCTCACCGGCGCGATCACCGCCTGTGCGCTGATCGGGCTCTTCTATCCGCTGTTCGCCCTGCTCAAGGGCGAGTTGCTGCCGGGCGGCGGACATGTCTCGCTCTGGGACGGCATCACGTACCAGATGAGCCGGCCCGGCTCCGGCTTCATCCTCGACGCCGGCAGCGGCTCGTACGGAGTGCTCCAGTCCTGGCTCTACTACGACCGGGTGCTGCCGCTGGGCGGTCTCGCCGGTGCCGTCCTGCTGATGGTGACGCTGCGCTGGTCGGTCACGGCGCGGGCGCTCGCGGGCCCCGCGCTCGCCGTGGTCATCCTCACCGCCGTCGCCATGCGCCCGTCCGGCTATCTGCCCGCGATGTATGTCATCCAGGCGCTGCCGTTCCTGGCGCTGGTGCTGGCGGGCGGCGCGGCGAGCGTCACGCATGCCGTGCTGCGCAGACGGCGCGCAAGCGCGAAGAGCGCGGAGAGTACGGAGAGTACGGAGAGCGCGGAGAGCCGGAAGCTGACCGTGGCGCGCTGGACGGCCCTGGCGGCCCTGGCCGCGACCGCCGCCGTATACGTCGTGCCTCACTGGTACGACGGCAACCGCACCGCCCTGACCGCCGACGCCAACGCTCCCTACCGGGCCGCCGCCTCCTGGATGGCCACGGAGGTGCCCGATCCGTCCCGGGCCCGGGTGCTCGTGGACGACGCGCTCTGGCTCGACCTCGTACACGCCGGATACGAACCGGGCCTCGGCGCGATCTGGTTCTACAAGGCCGATCTCGACCCGGCCGTCACCGAGACCATGCCCGGCGGCTGGCGCGATCTGGACTATGTGGTCGCCTCTCCGACGGTACGGCGCGATGCGCGCGATCTGCCCAATGTGCGGGACGCGCTGGCCCATTCGGACACCGTCGCCGTCTTCGGCGAGGGCGAGGACCGGATCGAGATCCGGCGGATCGCGATCGCGGTCAGGAAGACCACGGATACGACAAGTACGGGCACGAAGAGCACGGCCGCGACGAGCACAGCCACTACGAGCACGGTCACGACGAGCACGGGAGGCGCACGATGAGCATTCTTCCGCCCACCGGTGCCGGAGAGCTCGGCGAACCGGAGCTCGAAGCCACGGCCGTGGCCGAGCCGGGAGCCGTCACCGTCATCATCCCGACCTTCAACGAGTCGGAAAACGTACGGGAGTTGCTGCGCCAGCTCACCGACGCCGTACCGGCCAGACTGCCCTGCGAGGTGATCTTCGTCGACGACTCGACGGACGGCACACCCGAGGTGATCGCGTCCGCCGCGCAGGACTGCCCGTTCCCGGTCGAGGTGATCCACCGGCAGACTCCCGAGGGCGGTCTCGGCGGAGCCGTCGTGGAGGGCCTGCGGGCCGCGGGCTCCGACTGGATCGTCGTCATGGATGCCGACCTCCAGCATCCGCCCGCCCTTGTGCCCGATCTGGTCGCGGCCGGTGAGCGGGAGCGCGCCGATCTCGTCGTCGCCAGCCGGTATATCAGCGGCGGCAGCCGGGCAGGGCTGGCCGGCGG
>NZ_FMDK01000732.1 GCF_900091995.1 Streptomyces sp. MnatMP-M17 | reverse complement strand
TACCGCGCGCCACCGAACTCGGCGTACGGCTGCTGCACCGCCGCCGCGCCGTGCACCGGGTGCTGTGGACGCTGCTGTTCGCCGCCGTGGTCGTGTTCACGGTCTGGGCGTCCGTCGCGCATCCGTGGGCGGTGCCGCCTGCCGAGACGACACCGCCGCTGGAGTGGTAGGCCGGTTCCGGCGGCGGTCGGCTGAACGTACGTACGCCGTACGGCAGTTCTCCGTACGGCAGTTCTCCGTACGGCGTACAACACGGTCTAGCCCAGCGCCTGCTGAAGGTCCGCCAGCAGATCGTCTCCCGACTCGATGCCCACCGACAGCCTGACGAGATCGGACGGCACCTCCAGCGCCGAGCCCGCCGCCGACGCGTGTGTCATCCGGCCCGGGTGCTCGATCAGCGACTCGACACCGCCCAGGGACTCGCCCAGCGTGAAGAGCTTCGCGCGGTCGCAGACCGCCACCGCCGCCTCCTCGCCGCCGTCGACCTGGAAGGAGATCATTCCGCCGAACGCCTTCATCTGCTTCGCGGCGACCTCGTGGCCCGGGTGCTCCGGCAGGCCCGGGTAGAGGACCTTCGAGACCCGCGGGTGCTTGGTGAGCATGTCCGCGATCCGCGTCGCGTTCTCGCAGTGCCGGTCCATCCGCACGGCGAGCGTCTTGATGCCACGCAGCACCAGCCACGCGTCGAACGGCCCGGCGACGGCGCCCATCGCGTTCTGGTGGTAGGCCAGTTCGTCCGCGAGCTCGGCGTCGTCCACGACCAGCGCGCCGCCCACGACGTCCGAGTGTCCGCCCATGTACTTGGTGGTCGAGTGGACGACGACGTCCGCGCCCAGCGCGAGCGGCTGCTGGAGATAGGGACTGGCGAAGGTGTTGTCGACGACGAGCCGGGCCCCGGCCGAGCGCGCGATCCCGGCGAGACCGGCGATGTCGGTGATGTTGAGGAGCGGGTTCGACGGAGTCTCGACCCAGATGGCCTTCGTACGAGGCGTGAGCGCGGCCCGTACCGCCGCCGGGTCGGAGGTGTGCGCGACCGAGAAGTCCACGCCCCAGCGCGAAAGGACCTTCGCGAAGAGCCGGAAGGTGCCGCCGTAGGCGTCGTCCGGGATCACGACATGGTCGCCGGGCGCCAGCAGCGTACGGAGCAGGCAGTCCTCGGCCGCGAGACCCGACGCGAAGGCGAGGCCGCGCCGGCCGCCCTCCAGCGCCGCGAGGTTCTCCTCCAGCGCGGTACGGGTGGGATTGGCGCTGCGGCTGTACTCGTAACCGCCGCGCAGCCCGCCCACTCCGTCCTGCTTGTAGGTGGAGACCTGGTAGATCGGCGGAACGACCGCGCCGGTGAGTGGGTCGGCGGTGTTGCCCGCGTGGATGGCGAGAGTCTCGAAGCGATGGTGCGCGGCGGACTCGTCGGCGTGCTGCTCGCTGGTGTGCTGCTGGCTCATGAGGCCCGAGCGTAGCGCCGGACATGGGGCACGGGGCACACGCGCGGCTGGACTCGGCTGGACGGTGGGCCGGGTGGCCGGACGGGCATGCGTACGGGCCGCATACCGGGCGGGTACGCGCGGTCGGCACCGGCCGGGTACGGGCCGCATGGCGTCCGGGACAATGGGACCATGGAGATTCTCTGGTTCCTGATCGCGATGGGCCTGCTGGCCGCGGTCATCGGCCCGTACGTCATGCGCCGCCGCGGCGGTATCCGCCAGGTCGCGCCCGGTTCGCCCGACGCCGCCGATCCGGCCGCGTACGGATTCGTACGCCAGGAGGAGCTGGACATCCGGCTGCCCGGCCCGGACCAGGATCTCCTCGACGTACTCGATGTCGTCCAGCACACGCAGGACTGGCGGGCCGCCGCGCAGCTGCTCGCGGGCACCGGCATGGAGGGCGAGGTGCGCTGGCAGCGCGTCCAGGCGTTCGCGGGCGCGGCCTCGCTGGAGCTTCAGCAGCGGCCCGGCGTCGGCGGTGCCTGGCTGCGGGCCTGGCGGGCCGATTCGCCGAAGGACGCGGGCGGCGCGGCGGTGCACGCGGAGTTCCTGGTGCAGCAGGCCTGGCGGTCCTCGGCCGCCGGGAGCGACGACTTCCGGATCATCCTGGAGGAGGCCCGTACGGTCTGCGGCGAGGCGGCGCTGCTGGCGCCCGGCGATCCGGTGCCGTACATCACCGAGCTGGCCGTGGCGCGCGGACTCGGCTATCCGCCCGAGCGGTTCGACCAGCTCTGGGCGAAGGTGATCGACCGCGCGCCGGCGCACATGGGCGCGCATCTCGCGGCGCTGCACTACTGGTGCGAGAAGTGGCACGGCTCGCGCGAGGAGGCGGACCACTTCGCGACGACGTCCGCGGCGCGCGCGCCGCGCGGCTCACTGCTGGCGGCGCTGCCGCTGTTCGCGGTGTACGAGCATCTGCCCGAGGTCAATCTGGTGCAGAGCTTCTACCGGAGCGCCGTGGTGAGCAAGGCGGTGGAGGGCGCGCTCTTCGCGGTCCACGCGGCGCGGTCCGACGATCCGATGCTCGCGCATGTGCGGCATCTGCTGATCCTCTTCCTCGTACGCCAGGAACGCTGGTCGGAGGCGATGAACCAGCTCGTACAGGTGGACGGCCATGTCGGTGCGCTGCCGTGGACGCTGGAGGGCGACCCGGCGGCGGTGTACGCGGTGTACCGGGCACTGGCGGTGGCGGGCTACGAGGCGAACGGCGGGGATCCGGCGACGCTGCCGAGGTAGCGGGGGACGCGGCCGGTGCACAAGCCCGGCGCAGGGCCGGGTACAGCGGGCTTCACGGAATGTCCGAGGCGGCCGGTACGTTGTCAGAGCAGGACCCCACAGCCGAGGAGACCTGAGATGTTCCTGACCCGCCGCACCCCCGAGCTTCCCACCCCGGAGCAGACGCTGCCCGGCCGTCCCGAGCGCGACTTCCCGGTGCCCTCCCGCCACACGGTCCTCGGCAATCCCCTGCTCGGCCCGTATCCGGAGGGCCTGGAGGTCGCCGACTTCGGCCTGGGCTGTTTCTGGGGCGCCGAGCGCACGTTCTGGCAGAAGGCCGGCGTCTGGACGACGCTCGTCGGCTACCAGGGCGGCACCACACCGAACCCGACCTACGAAGAGGTCTGCTCCGGCCTCACGGGCCACACCGAGGCGGTCCGCGTCGTCTACGACCCCAAGGTGATCTCGTATGCCGAGCTGCTGAAGCTCTTCTGGGAGTCCCACAACCCCACCCAGGGCTTCCGCCAGGGCAACGACGTAGGTACGCAGTACCGCTCCGCGATCTACACCCACTCCCCCGCCCAGGCCAAAGCCGCGGACGCCTCCCGCGACGCCTACCAGCAGGTCCTGACAGACTCCGGCCACGGCACGATCACCACGGAAATCCTCCCCTCAACAGGCCGCACCTTCTACCCGGCCGAGGCCTACCACCAGCAGTACCTCGACAAAAACCCAGCAGGCTACTGCGGCATCGGCGGTACGGGAGTCTCCTGCCCGATAGGCGTGGCCAAGGCCGAAGGCTGAGCCTCGCCTGATGGGCTTCGGGACCTACGCCCGCAGAGCGCGCGATGAGCAGTTGCCTTTCGGCCGGCAGTGGTACCGGTCAGCAGGTCTGACCGCGCGTGTCAGGAGACGGAGCCAGAGACGGGATCCGCGGGCAGCAGATGGGCGCCCGTCTTGTCCGTGCTGAGGCACAGCGAGCAGACCACCGCGTCGTGAGTACGGCAGGAGGCCACGTCGGGACGTTCGAACTCCTGGCGGCAGACGTGGCACTCGTACGGGACGGCGCTCGGGTTGCCGTCCGCGTCGAGCAGCGGTTCGCCGAGGCCGTCGTCGGTGCGCCGCAGGTAGTAACGGCCCTTGGTGACGGCCGCCATCAGCGGCGTGAGGACGAACGCGATCAGGGCGGCGGCGACCGCCGAGTACGGTTGCAGCGCGTCGCCCAGGACATGGAAGTACATGGCGATGGACAGTCCCGAGGCGGCGGTGAAGGCCACGACGCCGACCGGGTTGACCGCGTACAGCATGCCGCGGCGGAACTCCGGTACGAGCGGCGAGAGTTTGAGCAGGTGCTTGTTGACCACGATGTCGGTGGCGACGGTCACGACCCAGGCGATCGCGCAGTTGGAGTAGAAACCGAGGATGCTGTTCAGAAAACTGAACATATCCGCTTCCATCAGGATCAGCGCGAACGCCAGATTCACCAGGACGAAGACCATCCGGCCCGGATAGTGCCTGGTGACACGGGTGACGGAGTTGGTCCACGCCAGTGATCCCGAGTAGGCGTTGGTGACATTGATCTTGATCTGGCTGATCACGACGAGGACCACCGCCAGCGGGACGACCAGCCAGGACGGCATCATCGCGTCGAAGGCGCCACGGAACTGCTGGATGGGCTCGGTGGCCGCGACCGGTCCCACCTCGGAGAGAACGTATACGGCGAGGAACACACCCATGGCCTGCTTGAGCGCCCCGAGCACCACCCAGCCGGGACCGGCCATGACCACCGCCGCCCACCAACTGCGGCGGTTCGCCTCGGTCTTGGGCGGCATGAAGCGCAAGTAGTCGATCTGCTCACCGATCTGCGCGATGAGCGACAGACACACTCCCGCGCCGAGCAGCACCGAGGCGGTGTTGACGGCTCCGTCGCCGTCGGTACCGGTGCCTGCGTACGACAGCCAGCGGTCCACCGTGCCCGGGTCGGTGACGATCAGATAGATGAGCGGGCCCGCCATCAGCAGGAGCCATATGGGCGTCGTCCAGACCTGGAGCTTGCTGAGCGCCTTCATACCGTAGATGACCAGGGGAATCACCATGACGGTGGAAACCAGATAGCCCGCCCACAAGGGCAGGCCCAGTCCCAGTTTCAGCCCTTGCGCCATGATCGAGCCTTCGAGGGCGAAGAAGATGAAGGTGAAACTGGCGAAGATGACGCTGGTCAGTACGGAGCCGTAGTAGCCGAATCCGGAACCACGGGTGATCAGGTCCAGATCGATGTTGTACCGCGCGCCGTAGTACGCGAGCGGGAAACCGGTGACGAAGATGACGACGGCGGCGAGTGCGATGGCGGCCAGCGCGTTGCCGGTGCCATGCGTGAAGCCGATGCCGGCGCCGATGGAGAAGTCGGCGAGGTACGCGATGCCGCCGAGGGCGGTGGTGGCCACGACCATGGGCGTCCAGCGGCGGTAACTGCGGGGCGCGAAGCGGAGGGTGTAGTCCTCAAGGGTCTCGCTGACGGCGGGGCCGGCGGGGCCGGCGGGCCTGGCGGGGGCCGCCCGGCCTG
>NZ_FMDK01000674.1 GCF_900091995.1 Streptomyces sp. MnatMP-M17 | reverse complement strand
GCCCGAGCGGCTGGATGCCGTACTGCGTCCCAAGGCCGACGCGGCCTGGCATCTGCATGAGCTGACCCGCGAGCTCGATCTGACGGCCTTCGTGGTCTTCTCCTCCCTCGCCGGAGTCCTCGGCGGCGCCGGTCAGGGCAACTACGCGGCGGGCAACGCCTTCCTCGACGCGCTCATCGAGCGCCGGCGGGCCGAAGGGCTGCCCGGCACCTCCCTCGCCTGGGGCCCCTGGGAGCGCCCGAGTGGAACGACCGGTGGGATGACCGGCGCTCTGGCCGACTCCGAGGCGGAGCGGCTCTCGCGCTCGGGAGTGCCTCCGCTGCCGGTGGAGCAGGGCGTGGCGCTCTTCGACACCGCGCTGGCGTCCGGCGAGGCCGTACTCGTACCCGTACGGCTGGATCTGCCGGTGCTCCGCGCACAGGGCGAAGTCCCGCACGTACTGCGGTCGTTGATCCGTACCCGCGCCCGCAGGGCCGCGGTCTCCGGCTCCGCCACGGCCGGCGGACTGGCCCAGCGGCTCGGCCGGCTGGACGAGACCGACCGTATCGATCTGCTGCTCGATCTGGTGCGGGCACAGGTCGCCCTCGTACTGGGCCATGCCGGTGGCCAGGACATCGACGCGGGCCGTGCCTTCCGTGAGCTGGGCTTCGACTCGCTGACGGCGGTCGAACTGCGCAACCGGCTCACCACCGTGACCGGTCTCCGGTTGCCCGCCACGCTGGTCTTCGAC
This sequence comes from Streptomyces sp. MnatMP-M17, assembly GCF_900091995.1. Classification (GTDB taxonomy): domain Bacteria; phylum Actinomycetota; class Actinomycetes; order Streptomycetales; family Streptomycetaceae; genus Streptomyces. Next base: position 3,712 of record NZ_FMDK01000674.1, on the reverse strand, counting down.
TATCCGACCGTCCGGCATCTCGTCACCTACATCCTCGGCGAACTCCTCGGCGCGGAACCGGCGCAGGCCGCTCCCGCACCGGCGCGCGGCGCAGCCGTTGCCGACGATCCGATCGTGGTCGTGGGCATGGCGTGCCGCTATCCGGGCGGTGTGGCGTCGCCGGAGGATCTGTGGCGGCTGGTCACCGAGGGCACGGACGCCATCTCCGGATTCCCGGCCAATCGCGGCTGGGACCTGGATTCGCTCTACCATCCGGATCCGGACCACGCCGGTACGGCGTACACCCGCTCCGGCGGATTCCTGCACGAGGCGGGCGAGTTCGATCCGGCGTTCTTCGGGATGAGCCCGCGCGAGGCACTGGCGACCGACTCGCAGCAGCGGCTGCTCCTGGAGGCGTCCTGGGAGGCCGTCGAGCGCGCGGGCATCGATCCGCTCTCGCTGCGCGGCAGTTCGACGGGCGTCTTCGCCGGAGTGATGTACAGCGACTACAGCGCGGTTCTCGCGAGCCCCGAGTTCGAGGGCTTCCAGGGCAGCGGCAGTTCGCCGAGTCTCGCCTCCGGCCGTGTCTCGTACACGCTGGGCCTGGAGGGCCCGGCCGTGACCGTCGACACCGCCTGTTCCTCGTCGCTGGTCGCCCTGCACTGGGCGATGCAGGCGCTGCGCTCCGGCGAGTGCTCGCTCGCGCTGGCCGGCGGCGTGACCGTCATGTCGACACCGTCGGTGTTCGTGGACTTCTCCCGGCAGCGCGGGCTCTCGCCGGACGGCCGCTGCAAGGCCTTCTCCGACACGGCCGACGGCGTCGGCTGGGCCGAGGGCGTCGGCGTGCTGGTGCTGGAGCGGCTCTCGGACGCCCGGCGCGGCGGCCACGAGATCCTGGCCGTCGTCCGGGGCAGCGCCGTCAACCAGGACGGTGCCTCCAACGGACTGACCGCGCCCAACGGCCCTTCCCAGCAGCGGGTGATCCGCCAGGCGCTCGCGGGCGCCGGGCTGTCGGCCGAGGACGTCGACGCCGTGGAGGCCCATGGCACGGGCACCACTCTCGGCGACCCGATCGAGGCACAGGCCCTGCTGGCCGCCTACGGGCGCGACCGCGATCCCGCGCGTCCGCTGCTGCTCGGCTCGGTGAAGTCGAACATCGGGCACACCCAGGCGGCGGCCGGTGTCGCGGGCGTCATCAAGATGATCATGGCGATGCGGCACGGCACGCTCCCGCGGACGCTCCATGCCGAGCTGCCCTCCTCGCACGTCGACTGGTCCGAAGGCGCCGTGGAACTGCTCACCGAGCAGACGCCCTGGCCCGAGACCGGCCGTCCGCGCCGGGCCGGGATCTCGTCCTTCGGTATCAGCGGCACCAATGTCCACACCATCATCGAGCAGGCCCCGGCCACCGGGATCCCGGCACGGACCGCGCCGCGCGCCGCCGCGGGACCCGTTCCCTGGATGATCTCCGGACGGACCGGGGACGCCCTGCGCGGCCAGGCGGCCCGGCTGCTCGCGTATGTACGGGCGGAGCCCGGACTCGACCTGCTGGACGGCGCGTTCTCGCTGGCCACGACCCGCTCGCAGTTCGACCGGCGCGCGGCCGTGGTGGCCGGCGACCGTGAGGCCCTGCTGAGGTCGCTGGCCGCGCTGGCCGCCGGACGCGCCGACGCAGGAGTTGTCGAGGGCGAGGCGGGGCGCCGCGGCAGGACCGCGCTGCTCTTCACCGGGCAGGGCAGCCAGCGGCCCGGCATGGGACGTGAACTTTACGAGCGGTTCCCGGCGTTCGCCGAGGCGCTGGACGAGGTGGCCGCCGTACTCGATCCGCTGCTGGACCGTCCGCTGCGCGAGGTGCTGTTCGCCGCCGAAGGCACGGCCGAGGCCGCGCTGCTGGACGGTACCGGCTGGACGCAGCCCGCGCTGTTCGCGGTCGAGGTGGCGCTGTACCGGCTCGTACGGAGCTGGGGCATCAAGCCCGACTATGTCGCGGGCCACTCGATCGGCGAACTCGCGGCGGCCCATGTCGCGGGTGTGCTGTCACTCGCCGACGCCTGCGCCCTGGTCGCGGCCCGCGCGAAGCTGATGCAGGCACTCCCGGCCGGCGGCGCGATGGTCGCGGTCCGGGCGACCGAGGAGGAGGTGACCTCGTATCTCTCCGAGCGTGTCTCGGTCGCCGCCGTCAACGGGCCCTCCTCCGTGGTGATCTCCGGCGACGAGGACGCGGTACGGGAGATCGCCGCCGCGTTCGAGGCCCAGGGACGCAAGACCAAGCGGCTGCGTGTGAGCCATGCCTTCCACTCGCCGCACATGGCCGGAATGCTCGACGCGTTCCGTGCCGTCGCCGCCGGACTGACCTACGCTCCGCCGCGGATCCCGCTCGTCTCCAATCTGACCGGTGATCTCGTCACCGCCGAGCAGGTGTGCTCCCCGGAGTACTGGGTCGAGCATGTCCGCGCGGCGGTCCGCTTCGCCGACTGTGTGACGACACTGCGTGACGCGGGCGTGACCACCTTCCTCGAACTGGGCCCCGACGGACCGCTCACCGCCATGGCGCAGGACATCCTCGGCGATACGTACGACGCCGAACTCGTCCCGCTGCTCCGCGCGGACCGTACCGAGCAGCTCGCCGTCACCACCGCGCTGGCCCGGCTCCAGGCCCATGGTGTGGCCGTCGACTTGGCCGCCTACTTCGCGGGCAGCGGAGCGCGCCGGGTGGATCTGCCCACGTACGCCTTCCAGCACGAGTTCTACTGGCCGCAGCTCACCGCGGCGCCGGCCCGGGCCGCCACCGATCCGGGCGACCAGCGTCTGTGGGCCGCCGTGGAGCGCGGCGACGCCGATGAGCTGGCCACGATCCTCGGCCTCGGCGAGGGAGACCACGGTTCGCTGGGCTCCCTGCTGCCCGCGCTCACCTCCTGGCGGCGCGGCAAGCGAGAGAAGACCTTGCTCGACTCGCTGCGCTACCGGACCCGATGGGTGACGCTCGGCAGGCCCGCCGCGCCCGTCCTGGACGGCACCTGGCTGCTCGTCACCAGCGACGGCACCGATCCAGCCCTCTGCGACGAGCTGACGGGCGCGCTCGGTGCCCATGGCGCGCGTGTACGCCGGCTGGAGCTCGATCCGTCGTGCGCCGACCGGACCGTACTGGCCGAACGGCTGCTGGCCGTCGAGGAGTACGACGGCACGGCGAACGTCCTGTCCGTACTCCCGCTGGACGAGCGCCCGAGCGCCGCGTATCCGCCGCTCACCGACGGACTCGCCCTGACCGCCGCACTCGTCCAGGCGCTCGTCGGCACCGGCGCGCGAGGACGGCTGTGGACGGCCACCCGAGGCGCTGTGTCGACCGGGCCCGCCGATCCGCTGACCCGTCCCGCCCAGGCCACGGCCTGGGGACTCGGCAGGACCGTCGCGCTGGAGCACCCGAGGCTCTGGGGCGGACTGGTCGATCTGCCCGAGACGCTCGATCAGCGGGCCGCGCAACGTCTCGCCGGAGTGCTCGCCACCAAGGACGCTCCCGACGGCGAGGACCAGGTGGCCCTGCGCGCCTCCGGAGTCCATGGACGCCGGCTCGTCCGTCACTCGGTCGGAGAGCTGCCCGCCGCGCGGGAGTTCACCGCCCGGGGCACCGTGCTCATCACCGGCGGCACCGGCGGTCTGGGCGCCGAGGTGGGCCGCTGGCTGGCCCGCGCGGGCGCGGAGCGGCTCGTACTGACCAGCCGGCGCGGGCCCGACG
>NZ_FMDK01000686.1 GCF_900091995.1 Streptomyces sp. MnatMP-M17 | reverse complement strand
CGCCTCCGTCGGCGCCGTCCGTCGAGCCGCCGTTCGCCGCGCCGTTGCCGCCGTTCGCGGCTCCGGCGTCCGGCGAGGGCGTCCGCTGCGCGGCGGACGCGACCACTTCCGGAGTCACCGCCTCGCGGGCCGTCGACTTCACCGCCGGCCGGAGCAGCCCGTACCAGAGGCCGACCGCCGCGAGGACCACCACCGCCGCGAGGATCACCGCACGAGGCAGCCAGCGCGGCAGGATGGCCTGCTGCTCGTACGAGCCGTCCAGGACGAGCGGTTCGAAGGGCGGTGACGACGACACCTCATCTTGCCGACCGTCCTCCTCACCAACTTGCTGACTGTCCGTCAACTGTGTCGACTGCGGTGCCACAAAGGCCTGGAACTGATGCGTCACCGGTGTTCCGCGCCAGATCCGCTTGGCCGACCGTACCCGTAACTTCCCGAAGTCGGCGTGTCCCGGCGGGATCACCAGTTCCTTGGCGGCGAAGTCGACCCGCGCGCGCTCCGAGCCCGTACGTGCGCTCAGTTGTACGGTCACCGGAGCGTTTCCCCGGTTGTCGACGGCGAGTTGATGTCTGCCGCGACGGGCACCGGTCGAGCCGCGCGGTACCAGTTCCGACGTCACTTCGGTGAACGGCGCCACGGTCACCCGGCCTTCGGGCACCACCGCCTCGCCCGGTTCGCTCGTCGGCAACACACGTACACCGAAGGGAGTCTCACCCGCGGGCACCGACGGATCGCGCGGCGGGCTCAGCCGCAGGGCGACGGTACCGGAGGCGCCCGGATAGAGGGAAAGAGTCGCGGGTTCCACCGTCGACCAGGCCGAGCAGGCCCCGACCACCTCGAAGCGGTACTCCTCGACGGTGCTGCCGGAGTTCAGGATCTGTAGGGGTACGTCCGTCGCCACGCCCGGCTCGGCGGTGACAGTCGTTGCGTCGAGGCTCGCCGTAACACTCATGGCCCGCACGGTAGGACCGCTCACAGTCGCGAACAGCGGCCGGACAGGAACACTTTCGGGCAGATGTGGTGCCCATCCAGTGGGAGCTGATTTCGTCTCAGCCGTTGGTGGGAAAGGAGTAGCTACCGATGCGTATGGCAACTGGGACCGAAGCCGCGCAGGTCCGGTTCCGCCCATGATGACGCCATCGGTTCGCATATGCAGAGGGGGAAATTCATGACAGAACGTACCATCGTCGGTTTATGCGCGCAGGATCCGATCTCCCAGGCCGGGGTGGCGAGCCAGTTGCGGACCAGACCGGAGGTGAGACTGGCCGGCGGCGACGAGGAAGAGGTCGCTCCGGAAGTGGTCGTAGTGGTGGTGGATGTGATCGATGACGAAGCGTTGCGGATGCTGCGCAACATCCAGCGCAGTGGTACCTCCCGCGGCGTGCTGGTCGCCACCGAGATAGACGAACAGAAGCTGGTCAGCGCCGCGGAGTGCGGTGTGGCCGGTGTGGTGCGGCGCTCGGAGGCGACGCCCGACCATCTCGTACGGGTCATTGTCGCGGTGGCGAACGGGGAAGGGCATGTGCCCGCCGACCTCCTCGGCAAGCTGCTCGAACAGGTGGGGAAATTGCAGGGACAGGTGCTCGGGCCTCGTGGTCTGCACTTCACGGGCCTGTCGTCGCGGGAGATCGATGTACTGCGGCTGGTCGCCGAGGGGTACGACACCGCCGACATCGCGATGAAGCTCGCCTACTCGGAACGCACCATAAAGAACGTGCTGCACGCGGTGATGACCCGGCTGCAACTGCGTAATCGCTCTCATGCGGTGGCGTACGCGCTGCGTCAGGGGCTGATCTGACGCACCATCAGTGTGCCGTCATCTGCCGTCGGCCCAACCGCTCGCGGTACGGCTCGGAACCACTGCCCGAAAGGGCAGAGCTGGGTTCCCGCAGGACTGACTCGCGCCTCTCTGCCCGCCGGGGGCGCGAGCAGGGGATGGTGAGGGCCGGCGTGCCGATCTGGGGAGGGTTCCGTGCGGCGGTCTCAGCGATTCCGGCGATCGGCACGGGCGCGGCTCCCGCGGACGTCACGGATACACCGGACACGGTGGTCGGGGCGGCCACGGCAGGCGCACCGACCGCGTATCGCGCCCGCCTTGCGCGTGCTGCCCTTCGTACTGCTCCTGCTGGCGGTCGGCAGCCTGTCCAGCTCCGCCGCCACGCCGGCCGCGGCCGTTCCCGAACCGCCCGTCACACCGGCCGTGGTGGAGGAGGAGCTCGACCCGGGCGGCGTCCTCGCCGTCGACAAGCAGGTCCGTACGCCCGCCATCCCGCCGAAGCCCGACATCGTGCTGCTGGTGGACGGCACCTACAGCATGAACACGGCGATCGCGAGAATTCAGCAGAACCTCCCGGTGATCACCAACAGGGTGCGCGAGGAGCAGCCGGACTCGCGCTTCGCCGTGGCCACGTACGGAGACCAAGAGGTCGACGCCGACAACGGCGAGGTCTACACCGTTCTTCAGCCGCTCACGCACGACCTCGGCGCGGTGCAGACGGGCGTCGACGAACTCGACACCCACCGTGGCGAGTTCAGCATGGGACCGTCCGAGGACTGGATCAACGCGCTGTGGCAGATCGCGCACGGCAGCGACGGGGGGACCGTCTTCCGTGAGGACGCGAGCCCGGTGGTCGTGCTGGTCGGTGATGCTTCGAGCCACGACCCGAGCATGGGGCACTCGCTCACGGACACGATCAACGCGCTGAAGGACCGTGGGATCAGGGTCGTGGGCGTGGATATCGCCACCGCGATAGGCGACGGCCTCAACGGAACCGGCGACGCCAACAACCCCGACTATCCCGACCAGGTGGAAGACCCGCTGCACCCGCCCGGCCAGGCCGACAAAGTCATCGACGCGACCAACGGCGCGCTGCTCAGCGATGTCGACGGGGAGGCGGTGGCGGACAAGATCGCCGAAGGCCTGACCAATCTGCCCACCTCCGTCGGCTATCAGCTCGAAGGCTGCGATCCCGCCCTCACCGTCACCCTCGAACCGCCCGTCCGAAACCTCACCAGCGGCGCGACCGCGGCCTTCGACGAGACCATCGAGGTCGCCGAGAACACTCCGCAGGGGACCACGCTGACCTGCACGGTCCAGTTCCTGCTGGGCTCCGGTACGGGAAGTGGCACGGCCGATGGTTCAGCCGACGGCACAGGAAGCCTCGGCCCGAGGGCCGTGCCCGATCCCGCGCTGACGCAGACGATCAGCATCGCCGTCAACGACGTCGAGGCACCGGTGGTCACCGTGGACGACCGTACGGTACGGACCAGGAACCCGGACGGCGCCCGCGTCTCGTTCACCGCCACCGCCGAGGACGCCCACGACGGCCCGCTGCCCGCGCGGTGCGCTCCCGCCTCGGGCTCGCTCTTCCCGGTCGGCCGTACGACGGTCACCTGCTCGGCCACCGACTCGAACGGCAACACCGGTACCGACACGGCGACGGTGGAGGTACTGGAGCAGCCGGTTCCGCCGCTGCCGCCTCTTCCGCCGACGGCCGATGTCGCCGTGGACGTACGGATCGAGCCGCAGCGTACGTACACCGGACGCGACGCCCGCGCCCGTTTCGTCCTCACCAACGCGGGACCGGACACGGCCACCGGTGTCATCCTCACCTCCGCCTGGCCCAGAACGCCCGATCCCGGCAGGCGCACCTTGGCGGGACTGTCCCGCTGTACGCCGACCGCGCCGTGCACGATCCGGCCGGGCGGCCGGATCGAGGTGACGCAGACAGCCACGTACCGGACGGCGATCAGCGGAGACGTGCACGGGAGCGTCGTCGCCACACTTCCCGACCGCCGAGCTGCCGGCAACAGGGACCAGGCGCGGCTGCGTGTCCTCCAGCCGAGGCTGACGGTCACTCCGGCGGTGGCCACACCGGGACAGGTCGTCCTGGCGCGCGGCGCGGACTACCCGCCGGGTGCACGCGTACGGCTGAGCTGGAGCGCGGGCATCACCGCGGCGGGAGCGCCGGTGACCGTCGGCGGTGACGGTACGTTCGAGGCGCAGATGCCGGTCCTCCGCAAGGACCGGCTCGGGCCGCGGCGGCTCCGCGCGGACGTCACGGATCTCGACCGGCTGGAGAAACCGGTGCTGGTGGTCCAACGCAAGCTCCAGCCACCGGACTTCGCGGGGCGCGGATGATGTGGGTCACGGGAGTCCGGTCGTGATCCATGAGGTCGATGACACGCTGCGCGCCCTGCTCAGGGCCGAGGTACTCGAAGGCGCCCAGATCGCGGTGGTGTTCGACGCACCGACCCGCGACTGGGCCGCCAAGGTCAACGCGCCGACGGTCAATCTGTATCTGTACGACATCCGCGAGGACATGCGACGCCGCGAACGCGGGCTGTACAACGAGTACGACGAACGCGGCACCGTCGTCGCCCGCCGCAGACCGCCGCGCTTCTTCAAGCTCTCGTATCTGATCACGGCCTGGACCAAGCGGCCCGAGGACGAACACCGCCTGCTCTCCTCGCTCCTGAGCTGTCTGCTGCGGTACGAGGCGCTGCCGCCCGAGCGGTTGACGGGAATCCTCGGGGACATCGGGGTCGCCGTACCGATGACCATCGCGCTGCCTCCTCCGGAGGATCGCTCCTTCGCGGATGTGTGGAGCGCGCTCGGCGGGGAGTTGAAGCCGTCGCTGGATCTGGTGGTGAGTGTGCCGGTGACGGAGTCGCCGACGTATCCGGCCGGACCGCCGGTGGGCGACGAGGGACTGCACGCGCGCTTCGGGGATCACGCTCCGGAGGGGCGGGGACGTACGGGTACGAGGCGGCCGATGCCGGTGTACGGCGGCAAAGCTGACACCGAGCCCGAGCCTGGTCCCGAAGCCGCTACCGCGCGCCCAGGCCTGTCACTCCGTATCACGGAAACCAGAGGCGATGACTGACGAGCCTCAGCGGCACGATGGGCTTCAGCAGCACAAGGACCCGAACCTGAGGCATCTGCTGGCCCGTGCCGTTGTCGTGGAGCAACGTATCCGCCGTGCGGTCGAGGCGCGTCAGCTCACCGATCCCCATCCGGACGACGCGTTCCGCGGCCTGTACCTCACCGAGGAGACGATCACACGGCTGCTGGACGAAGGCCGTACGTTCCCGGTTCCGGAGCAGGGCGAGGCGTCGGTACTGACAGCGCCAGATGAGCCGCCGTCCCGACTGACGTCCCTGGCAACGGAGTTCGGCCTGTCGCCTCTCGATGTGGAGATCCTGCTCATCGCACTTGTACCGGATCTGGACGACCGCTTCGAGGCGTTCTACGGCTACCTCAACGACGATGTGACCCGCCGCCGTCCGACCATCGGTCTCGCCCTCGGGCTCTGCGGCTTCTCGCCCGCCGACGCGAGCGCCCGTGCCCGGCTGGGCCCGCACGCGCCGCTGCGTTCCGGGGGAATACTGCTGGTGGAGGAGGCGGAACGTCCTTTTCTGGGGCGGGCGTTACGGGTTCCCGACCGGGTCACCATGCATCTGCTCGGCGACGACACGCCCGATCCACGGCTGACGGATCTGCTGGCGCCCTGGCATGCCGTCGAGGGCGTCGGCGATCCCGGGCCGCTGGCTCGTATGCTCGGTCCGGGCATCGGCCTGGCGTATCTCCGTGAGGACCAGGGCGGCGCGGGTACGGCGGTGGCCGCGTCCGCGCTGAGCCTCGCCGGGCGTGGCGTACTGGGCCTCGATCTGTCGCGGCTGACCGAGGACCCGACGCCGGCCGAAGCGGTACGCGCGCTGGTGCGCGAGGCGCGGCTGACGGGGGCGGGGCTGGTCTGCGCGCCGCTGGACGCGCTGGCCCGCGACCGGCCGGAACTGTTGCGTCTGCTGACCGGTACTCCGCTGCCCACCGTACTCGTCGGCCGGGTCCCGTGGGACGCGGCCTGGTCGGCCCGTCCACCGCTGCTCCTGCACGCACCGCGGGTGGAACCGTCCGTACGGGCCGCGCTCTGGCAGGACGCGTACGCCGCTCCCGTACCGTCCGGCCTCGACATCCCCGCACTGCTCTCGCCGTTCCTCCTCACTCCGGACCAGATCGAGGGCGCGGCACGCGGCGCGGCACAGACGGCCCGGCTGGACGGCGGGACGCTCACCTCCGACCATGTACGGCAGGGCGCCCGCGCCCAGAACGCCGCGGGCCTTGACCGGCTGGCCCGCCGTATCGAGCCCGCGGTGAGCTGGTCCGATCTGGTCCTGCCCGCCGACACCCACGCCCAGCTCCGCGAACTCACCGCCCGCGCCCGCTACCGCGACCAGGTCCTCGGCGCATGGGGCATGCGGCCGGGCGGTGGGCGCGGCCGAGGAGTATCGGCGCTCTTCGCCGGCGACTCCGGCACCGGTAAGACCATGTCCGCCGAGGTGATCGCGGCCGATCTGGGCCTGGACCTCTACACGGTCGACCTGGCAACAGTCATCGACAAATACGTAGGCGAAACGGAGAAAAACCTCGAACGCATCTTCACCGAAGCGGCCGGCGTGAACGGCGTCCTGCTCTTCGACGAGGCGGACGCGATCTTCGGCAAACGCTCCGAGGTCAAGGACGCCCACGACCGCTACGCCAACGTCGAGAGCGCCTATCTCCTGCAACGCATGGAGTCCTTCGACGGCCTCGCCATCCTGGCCACCAATCTCCGCGCCAACCTGGACGACGCCTTCACCCGCCGTCTGGACCTGGTCATCGACTTCCCCATCCCGGACCCGACCCAACGCCGCCTCCTCTGGGACCGCTCCCTGGGCCGAACCCTCCCCCGCGCCCCCGACCTCGACCTCGACCTCGACTTCTGCGCCGAATCCTTCGAACTGGCAGGCGGCAACATCCGCTCAGTAGCCGTCACAGCGGCCTACCTATCGGCCGAATCAGCCACCCCGGTGTCCATGCCCACCCTGATCCACGCGATCCAACGCGAATACCAAAAACTGGGCCGCCTGACCCTGGCCTCGGAGTTCGGCCCATACCTGGACCTACTGACCTGAGCCCATCACGACGACGGACAGTCCCGGCACGTCAGCCGACAACAACCCGGGTGCCATTGAAGTTCGCGACGATCTCCAAGCTGCCACCGAGCGCGGCGACATAGGCAGCGATCGTTCCCACCTCCGCCGCTGTCGCACTGCCTCTCTCGATCGCCGACACCCGCTCCTGCCTCACTTGCATACGAGCGGCCACCTCACTCTGGGTAAGACCGAGCTGCTTCCGCATCTCGGCCAGCTTGTGCGCACGGGCCTCGCCCACCATGCGCTGAGCCCCAGCCGCGATCTCATCGAGGTCTTCGGCATCGAAGACCTCCCGCTTGACGTCGTCCCAGGCATGGAAGCCGGTCATTCCCCTCCTTCTGAGAAACCACTCAAACCAGCCCCGCCACGCCTCAGACAGCGACGAGGGTGACCCGTCCTCCGCAGAGCTTGGCCATGTCGTCCACGTCCGAGGTGAGCATCACCACCGGCCCGGACTGATGCATCGCCGTGACGGCGACCATCGCGTCGATGGCGTACTTGTGCCCGTGCAGTCCGGTCTCCTGGAGCAACTGCGCGGCCTCCTTGGACCACCCCACGCTCAGCGGCTCCACACGCACTTGCGAGAGGACGTAGTTCCAGTGAGCGCGCTTGATCCGACCGTGCTGGGCCTCGATGAGAGTGGCGCCGCTGACCACGCGATCAGCCCCACGGTCCAGCGCCGACCGGACCAGGTTCAACACCGTCCGGTCCTGCTCCAGGTAGAGCGACAGCCCCTGACTGTCCAGAACGAGGCTTCCCCCACCCGTCAGCCGGCCTCGCGCCCCCCTCCCGCTCCTCGGCCCGCGCCCAGACGTCTGCGGCTTCCCGCTTCTCCTCGCCGGTGAAGGCACCGTGCTCCTGCTCGTACTCCGCGAGGTACTCATGCGTGGCCTGATTACGCAGATGCTCCTCGACGGCCGCAGCCACTATCGCCGACACACCACGCCCACCGGCACTGTCCCGGAGGGCCCGAACAGTGCCCTCAGGAAGCGACACACTGATCGCCTTCGCCGGCCCCTCACCAATCCCTGGTCCCGCCTGCTCATCCGCCATGAGACAAGTTTAGCAATCGATTTCACAAACAGCAGACCCAGCGAATGTACTCGCTCAACCTGGCTCCGATCGCACTGCTGTGACGATCACGCACGGAGCTCCTACATGGATTACGGCAGGTCCGGATTCTGGAGCCGAGACGTCCAGACGGAAGTGTGGCCCTAGCCTCTGCCCGAAGAGGCGACCCGCATCGTCGACCGCCCGCCCGGCTGGACGGTGCCCGCGACGACAGGGACAGGGCGACGACACGGCTGTGGAAGGTGGGTGAATGAAGTACCCGTTGCCGAGGTCCCGGAGAAACACGCTGTCCACCACGGCATAGAATCGCAGACCGTCAACAATTCGGTTCTGGAGCGGGCATCTCTGCAAGTCATGACGACGGTGTTCTCGTTGGCGGACACCCGGACACCCGGAGGTCGCCTCGAAGGACCTCGACTCTTTCAAACCTGACAGTCGACATTATCCCATCAGCTAGGCGAGTCTCAATCCATGCAATTCGACAAAAATACGAAACCAGGGCCCCACCCTGACTCGGAGTTGGGGCCATATTGCGCACCTCCTCACAGAGGGGAATAGCGTCAAGCTCTCCCAGATCAGCTCAGAGATCAGTTCTTCCCAGAAAAGACGGTAAACCACGAACGCCGACGACATCATGCTCCATAAGGAATGCAAGGACGCGCCCACCAAAGATGAGACCTCGCCTCCAACGGAGGAGGCGCCCATCAACCGCACAGTGGGTAGGGTTGGCAATACCTGAGAGCATAAGGTACTCCAGGTTGCCAGAAGTGAGAAGCTCTCTCCCATCGCTCCGTACGGCCCAAATTCCAGTCTCACCTTCAGAAACAAAGACGGCATGAGGCACTACGACGGGGTCGGGGAGTTGTGGCACCGGATTCAGCACCATGAACCCTCGCCGGTCGCCGAAGTTCCTCCACCTGATGTCAGGTGAGATCTCGGAAAGCTCCCTTGCCAATCGCGTGCTGGCGATGATCTCCTGGAGACCCGTGTGCCTTGTCAGTAACAGATCGGCTTCCTCTTCGCGCAGGGCTTCAAAGTAGCCGAGCCAGAGGTATGCAGCCAACATGTCCGGGGAGTCGGTAGCTGTCGGTTGGATTTCGAAGAAGGACGTGAAACCGATTTTCTCTGCACGCAGGTATTCTTCCACTTCCGGCGGCATCGAAGCGCCGGGAAAAACCCAGGTGTTCGGGTAATTCGTGTGTGCTTCAGCCCTGTGGTGATCAAACAGACGAAGCGCATCACCTTGCGCTGGCCTTTGCAGCTGCACCATGACTAGCGTTTGCATCACTCAATCTCCTGATAGTTCCCTCTTCCGGTGTTCTTCATCTTCAAAGACAGTCCGTGGGCGTGTATACAGTCCATCCCGAAGCTCATATGCACTTCGTCGGGCTGGTCGGCCAGGTAATCCCGGACGGGTGTGTTACCAGTACCCGGCTGAGGGGATTCGAACCACCTATTGAAGACATCCTGGTTGATCTTCTTGTCCACGAGCCCCAGGTTCTTTACTGTGTTGAGTCCGCCGTTATTTGCTTCACGTATGTGGTGCCAGTTCTTACCTTTGGGAACCGCGGGATAGCGTTCGTCCGCACCGGCTCGGTAACTCAGCACCTGCCGAGCGTCACGGTACTCTGCCCAACTGTCCCGTTTCTTCATCTCCTCCCAGGCGGGCCCCCGTTTGAAAAATCCCCTGTCAGGGACAAACGTGCTCCATTTTCCGCTTATGGGGTAATCAACCGGAGGGCCTGCCTTGCCATCGTCACGGTAGTCGCTGAGCTCTTGACTGGTGAAGTCACTCTGACCCACTGCGGTGACTGCACTCGGGATGCGAACCTTGTTGACTACGATGACGACTACATCCCCGACTGCCGGTGGTGTTTTTTGCCTAAGCATCTGAAGTGAACGTTCCAGATCCTTCGCCAGGATCACCGTAGCATCGTAGGCATCAATGAGATCTGCGACCGGGAATCGCGCAGTCTTGACATCCCTCAGAATATTCTGATAGTCAAGCTCCGGATATCTTCCCGCATGAAACTTGCCGGAGATTTCCCGGTAGGATTTTACTATTCCCGCCCTCTCGGTTTCACCGGCCTGGGCGAGCGCATTCTTGGTTCTACTTTGTTGGTAGAGTTTCCTGGCAGACTTGTAGCTCTTCTCTGCCCTTTGGTGCGCGCTCTTCACTCTCTTTATTTCTGCTTGCGAGAAGTTGCCGATTCTGTGCCGACTGGCCAGCAGGAAGACCGAATACGGATAGGAACCATGGAACTCGAATCCTCGAATCCAGGGAAATCTCATCCTGAGAGGGTTCAAGGAGGTCAGAAGATCTGCAGGAGCAGCACCTGCAGATTCACTTGAATCGACGATTTGCCGAGCCCTGGAAAGCGCTTCTGGAATCTCCCGGTCTTTTCTTTTACCTTTTTCCCTATCCTGCTTTTCTGGCGACTCCTTTCGCTTGCTTCCGCTCCTCTTCCTGAGATCGGACCAGAGCCGCTTACCGGCCTTGGCGATTTTGTCGACCAGTTTGTCTATGGCTCGGTTCACCGGGCGGGAGACCTTTTGGAAGACCTGGCGGACCTTGTTGGCCAGGCCGCCTATGCCCAGGAGCGAGGCCAGGAGGCCTATCAGGAGGGGGATGCTGGTGGCGAGGGCTGTTTCTATGGCCTTGGGGACGCCTGCTTGGGCGCCGTTGGCTATGGCTATGACCGCGTCGAGGACCGCGTTGACGAAGGCGGCTATCTGGGCGCCCTGGGTCACGATGAAGGTGACGATGTCGATGATTGCCTTGACGGCGCGGATGAAGGCGGACGCGGGGTTGAGGAGGGAGAGGATCCAGGTGATACCGGCGATCAGGACGGTGGGGATGAGGTAGGACTTGAGGTCGTCGAGGATCGTGGTCTTGAGGTCGCCCGTCTCCGCGGTGATTTCCTGGGCGGCGCCGGCGGGGCCCTCGCGGGCCAGGGCGCCGGCTACCGGCACGGACTGTTCGACCTTGGCCATCGCCTGTTCGGGGACGCCCTTGCGGGTGATGCGGGCGCGGATGTTGTCCCAGGTCAGGCCCAGGAGCGAGGCGATGAGCTGGATGATGCCCTTCAGGTCGAAGCGCGAAGGGATCGCCAGGCCAGTGCTGACCGCCGTGCCCAGGAGCCAGGAGACCAGGCCGGACTTGAGGTGATCGGCGATGTTCCCGATGAACAGGTTCAGGCCCGCGCCGACGGAGGAGACCAGGTTCCGGAGGAAGCCGATCGGGTCCTTGATGATCTTTGTGATGGCGCTCGCGGCCTTGGCGAGAATGCCCATCAGGAGGTTCTTGAGTTCCATGATCGTCTGGATGACGCCGACGACGGCGTCCACGACCATCGCGATCAGGCCCTTGTTCTCCTCTTCGAGCTTCTTGATCTCCTCGTCGACCGAGTTGAGGGCCTCGGTGTATTTCTGGGCCAAGGTCTGGACCAGTTCCTGGGACTTGTCGTTGACCTGCGACTCCAGGTCGTCGAACTTGCCCGCGAAATCGGCCGCCGCCTCCTCGCCGAACTGCCGCAGATCCGCCGGGAGGCGGTCGACCTCCGCCTTCAGCTCATTGCGGCCCGTGGCGATACGGGCCTTCGCGCGGCCCAGTTCGGTGCCGATCGTGTCGGCGATCGTGGAGATGACCGCCTGCATCTTCGTCACATACAGCTCACGTGACTTCTTGAAGATGTCCAGACCCTCCTGCGGCAGGCCCTTCAGCTTGTCCCTGCCCCAGCGGAACGGGCCGCGCCACCCCGAATAGCGCCGGTCCTTGTACTCCCTCATCCGGCGTTTGTGGTCGGCGGTGAAATCGTCCCGGGCCCTCTTCTCGCCCTCCGTGAACTGCCGGTCGACCTTCCCGTCCAGATCGCCGAGGATCTTCTCGACATCCTTCTGCGTGGCGTCGAAGACCTTCTGAAGCCTGGCGGTGACCTGTTCACGCTTCTTCTCGTCCGCCGACTTCGTCTCGCCCTTTCCGCTGTCCACCGCCCGGCCCGCGGCGCCGCGGTCGGCGGTCATGGCGTTCATCGCCTGCGCGCCGGACACCGCCGCGCCCGCCTGCGCCGCCGACAGCTGCTTGGCCTCGGCTGCGCGGCCCCT
>NZ_FMDK01000469.1 GCF_900091995.1 Streptomyces sp. MnatMP-M17 | reverse complement strand
CCCCCACAGCCCCGAACACCACCCCCACCACCAACCCCGCACCCCCACAACCAGCCACACCCACGCCCCCACCGCAGTCCTCGCCACCGGACAACTCCACCGCAGACACCCCACCCCCACCCTCCACCCCAACACCCCAGCCCCCAGACCGAATCTGCGTACTGGTCCTCTGCGTCGGCTGATCACGCCGCCGCAGGCTGACGCGGGCAGCGCTGTCCGGCGCCGGCCCCGGTGAGGTGCGGGCGCTGTCCGCCGGCCGGCCGGCGTTCGAGACGGACGACCACGCCGATTTCGGTGCATAACCCGTCGGCAGGCGCGACGAACGAGATGCCGCCGCCCGTCCGGGGTTGTGGGCACATCTGGCCACCGTGCTCGCAGGTCGTCTGCGTGCGCTAGCGTCCCGCGTCATGCGGAGACACTGGGTGGGGCTCCTGGTGGCCGGCTTGATTGCCGTGCCGATGGTGATGTTCGTCGGGGAACCGATCAGGTATTTCCTGTTCACCTATGGGTGCAGGGAGGAAGAGGACCGGCTCGCTGAGGCGCTCGCGGGGGATCCGGTGCTGGACGCGCCGCCTACGGGCGCCGGGAAGGCGGAGACGTACAAGGGGTGTGACGACGACGATCTGTTCGTCTGGGTCGGAACTGAATTCCCGTACGACGCCTCTCGGCAGAGCGTTCTCGTCCATTACCGGGAGACCGCGCGAGCGAACGGCTGGCAGCCGCAGGCCACGGACGCGGACGGCCGGCCGTCCGACTGCTTCACCAAGCGGATCGGCGGTACGACCGCCTACCTCAGCGTGTACGGCCCGGACAACGGAAAGGCAGGGGTGGGGATCACTGCGGATCAGGCCGGTTCGGAATGGTGCTGACTGTGTTCGTACCCGTACCCCGGATTCCTCTCTTCTCCAAGGCGCCGAGGCTCTTCGCGCCGGTCGGCTCAAGGGGCTCCACCGCACCGCAACGCCGCCTGGGAAGTTGGCGGTGTCGCCGTCTGCAGGAGGTGTGCGGCACCGGGAAAGTCATTTGATCCGCTGGCTTACGGTTCCCGTATGACGACTACGCTCCGGCTGGCAAAGGTCACTGCCGCCAACTTCGACGTCGCGATCGGCCTGAAGGTTCGCCCTGACCAGGAGCACCTGGTCGCGCCGGTCGTGAAGTCCCTCGCCGAGGCGTACGTGTACCCAGGCATGGCTTGGCCCCGCATCATCTTCGACGGCGACCGACCCGTCGGCTTCCTTATGGCCTTCCTCGATATCGACTTCGCAGGCGACGGCAGGGGCACGGACATCCGTTCGGGCCTGTGGCGGCTTAACATCGCGGCCGACGAACAGGGCCGCGGCTATGGCCGCTTCGCGGTCGAGTCCGTGGCCGCTGAGATCCGCCGCCGCGGCGGCACCCGCCTGACCACCACCTGGCACCCGGGCGAGGACGGCCCCGAGGGGTTTTACCTGGGGCTCGGGTTCCGGCCGACGGGGGAGATGAGCGGAGATCAAAAGGTCGGGGAGTTGGCGTTGAGCTAGGTCGCCGGACGTTGCGGTCCGCATGCCCGCGTGTGCAGGAGTCCTCCCTCGCAGGGGCTCGCTGGCCTTGCGTTCCAGGTCAGGCGGCCACTGCAGGTCGTAATTCGTAAAAGGTGCCGACCCGGCGCTCAGCGGGCCGTTCACCTCCGGCGCGCGGCTCGGGCGCCGTGATCGGGTGGACGTGGACGTGCGGGGAACGCGCCCTCTCCGTGGGCGTCGACCGCCCGCGCCTGCTCGCGGCGTACAGCGATGCGGGACGACTGACCGGCCCAACCGCACCATGAGTGGCCTGGTGCCTGTACGCCGGAGGTCGTAAAAGCGGGAGTCCTGGGGCCAGCGAGCCGGCTTTGTCGTCCCGGACCGTGCGCCGCTTACGGTTGAGGATGGTTACGGATGGCCTCGGCGAGTCAGTGCCGGAATTGGCGCAGCGAGTCCTGCCGGAACCGGCCGATACGCACTGGTCGCCACCTTCGCCGATACGGAAGCGGCCGGGCACGAACCCGCCGTACTGCTGGCCGAGGCTGTCAACCGGCGCGAGCTGGCCACAACCGCTTCGATCAGCGACGCGCTCCGGTGCCCGGCGTATGCGCGCGAAGCGCGCGGGAGCGGGAGCGGGGAACCGGCAATGAGGCGCAGCTCCCGCCAGGTCGACCTCAGTACATTCGCCTTCCGACCGCCATGAGTCTGCGCCGACAGTGCTCGGGTTCGCGGGTGTGCCTCGGCATGAGGCCGACGCGGTGGAGCACCGTCGGAAGTAGGCTGTCGGCAATGGATAAGGCCGTGTTTCACGGCACCAGGTGAAGTCGGGGACGCCAGCATTGCGGTTTGCCCGATTCACCCAGAAGCGCAGGGAAATGACACTTATGACGGAATTCCTGAAAGTAAGTAAAAACGGGTCTCCGCCCATATAAAACAGCAGGTCAGCTCCTGTGGTCCCCGCGCACGCGGGGTTGTTGGCGTGCATTTCACCCCCTTGGGGCTTTGGTAATCGTGGTCCCCGCGCACGCGGGGTTGTTGGTTTCTGGCTGGGGCTCGCGCGATGTGGGGCTGGCGGCGCATCGGCCGGTCTCCGGGCGTTGGGGGGCTTGGCTCGGGCCGGCCCCGGCCCCCGGCCGAATCGTGCGGTTATCGCTGCGTCGGCGGTTCGTAAGCGCTATTCTGCCGCGACGGAGTTCTGGGGGGCGACGTGGCAGCGGGGTCGGCGCGGGCGGTTTTAGTTGAGGGGGCGTCGTACAACGACCCCTTCTTATCTCTGCCACCGGGGATACGAAGAAACGTCGCCGAGGTGCGGGACGTTCTCGCGGACCCGGTGATCGGGGCGATCGATCCCGAGAACTGTGATGTGGTGTTCTCGGACAACGGTGACGAGGTCCTCGACCGGGTCGCCGAGGCGGCGGCCGAGGACGGTCCGCTCATCGTCTACTGGACCGGTCACGGGGCCCTGACCGACGGTGAGTTGTATCTCGCCGACCGGAACTCCGACGGTACCGACCTCGGCACCTGGGTGTCGGCTCTCGATGTCGCCGACCGTATGACGTCGTCGTCATCTCCTGGTCGCGCCGACGGTGGCCGGGCCGATCGGCTGCTCATTCTCGACGTCTGCTTCTCCTCCGGACCCGGGCGCGGCCAGGTGCGTCCCCGTGGTATCCGGCGCGCTCTGGACCGGCTCGCCCGCGAGGGCATCGCCGTCCTCTCCGCCGTCGGGACGAGTGCGCTGGGCTATGCGGTCAACACGTACTCGACCTCTGTCTTCACCAGCCATCTGGTCACACTGCTGCGCGCGGGCATGAACTCCAGGGAGCGCGCGCTCCATCTGGGCTCCCTGCACCGCCAGTTGGCCTCCATGCTGCGCAACGGCGGTTATCACGCCGCCTTTCTGCGCAACGCCGCCGGCTACCGGTCGTCCCTCGTGCTGAACAGGGCCCTGAACGAGCAGGAGTCCACGTATCTCCCCGCGCGGCTGGCCGCCGTATCGCTGCGCAGGGAGAGCACACAGCGGCATGCCCTCGCTCTCGGGCTCGCACCATCGCCCGCCCCCGAGCCATCGCCTGCGTCCAGACCCACGCCCTCGCTCGCATCCGCGCCCGTCGGCACCCCGCCCGAGCCCGGCGTCAAGCCGGTCCGGCCGGCCGAGGACGCCGGTGCGTTCTACAACGCGCTCCTGCGCAGCGGTTGCGGCTTCTCGCGGTCGAGTACGCATCTGCTCCAGGAGCCGGGCTCGTGGGACGTCGTACGGAACAACCTCAGAACCGTTGTGGACGAGAGCGACAACATGCTGCTCGTCTATATCGCCGCGCACGGTGTGGCGCGGATGGGCGACGGCGGGCTCGATCTGCTGCTGACGCTTTCGCAGGGCGCGACGGTGCCGTTGAGCGATGTGGTCGGCGAACTGAGCCGTTCCCTGGCGGAATCCGTCACACTCATGGTCGACCTCAGCCGTACCGATGCCGCCGAGCACACCACCGGTTACGCCCGTGCCGGCGGCGGCAGCGGCAGCGGTGGTTTTCCGCAGTGGCGACGGCGGACCGGGCTGAGCTGCCTCGACATCACCTGGCGCAACTCGGCCGACGGTCTGCCGGTCACGGCTCCGGACGCGGTGGCGCTCGGCGGCGAGCCGCATCTCGCGATGCTCAGCGCTCCGAGACGGTCGGGCCTGTTCCTGAACTCCCTGCTCTCCGGCGGCAGAGTCGCCGGAGCCTCACGTCCGTGGGCGTTCGCGTCGCCGGGCCGGCAGGTGTACGCCTTCGACCGTTCGGGCCCGCTCAGTCCCTGGAGCGCGCTGCTCCAGCTCACCGCTCCGGAGCTGCTGTCCCGTGGGCCGCTCGCGGAACAGGCCCTGGACTGGTCGGAGATGGAGACGGAGATGGAACGGTTGCTGCCGACACCGGCGACACAGCCGACACCATCAGCAGCAGAGCCTGCACCCTCACCGCCATCCGCTCCAGCTCCAGCTCCCGATGCCGATGCCGATGCCGATGAGTCTGTATCGTCGGACGACGAACAGCCCCCCGACGGCGGCGCCCCCTCCGGGACCCGCCGTCCACCCGCCGCCGACCGGCCCCG
>NZ_FMDK01001188.1 GCF_900091995.1 Streptomyces sp. MnatMP-M17 | reverse complement strand
AGAGGGATTCGGAGGCGGCGGGCCGCGTGGGACGCCCGCGCCGGCGGCGCTGCCGCAGCCACACCGCGACGCCCGCCGCGAGAACCAGCAGCAGGGCGAAGAGCGCCCAGGGCACGGTCCAGAAACCGGCCGAGTGGGTGGCACCGGGCAGGGCGGGATCGATGTCACCGCTCACCGGGACCGGATCGACGGTCACCGTCGCCGTCGACCGCAGGGCCGGGAACAGATCACGCACGGAGGCGGTCACAGTGACGGAGTTGCCCGGCAGCAGCTCCTTGATGTCATGGACGCCGGGCGCGCGCACCGGTCCGGTGACCGCGTTGCGCACCCGTACGGTCTGCCGCGCGCCGAGCCGTACGTTCCCGGTGTTGCGCACCGTGTACGTCACCGTGGCCGAGCCGCCGCCGAACGGATTGAACGTTCCGTCGTAGGCCGCCTTCAGGTTCTCCACGGTGAGCTTCGGCTTGAGCTCGCCGGCCACCCTGATGTGGACGCGCGCCCCGACGCGCTGCTCCACGGCGACCCGGTCGCCTTCGGCACCGGTGCCCGACGAGCTGAGCGCGGCGACGATGCCCGCGGCGTGATCACCCGGGCTCGCACCGCGCGGAACGGTCAGTGTGAAGGGCACGATGGCGCGCGAGCGGGCCGGGATGACCACACTGCTCTTCTTGACCGCGACCCAGGTGCCGGCGTCCTTCGACGGACGTCCCGCGGCCAGCAGGTCGAATCCGCCGTCGGCGGTGTTGAACGCGTCGCTCGCGTAGACCTTCAGCTTCAGCGGCTTGGTGCTGTGGTTGAGGACGGCGAGATGGTCCTGGACCGTGGCACCGGGCGTGGCGCTGTACGAGAAGCCGCTGCGCCGGTCCGGCTTCTTGGGGCCGGAGGGCTGCACGCCGAAGGTGGTACGGCCCTTGCCGTCCTCGGCCGGGGCCGACGCGTGGGCGCCGGGAGCCGCGGTGAGGGCGAGAAGGCAGGCGAGGAGGCAGGCGAGCAGCGCGGTGACGAGGGTGCGGGCGCGGAGTCCGCGGGCCAGGAGGGTGGTGGTCATGTCGGGGCGTCCGATCGGGGCCGTTTCTTCAGCGGTGAGGTGGCTTCGGTGATGTGGGGCTTCGGTGGCGCGGAGGCTTCGGTGGCGTGGGGCTTCGTACAGGAGGTGTGTCGTCGGGCGGGGCAGTGAGGATGGGCGGGACGGGTGGGGGCACCCGTCCCGC
>NZ_FMDK01000468.1 GCF_900091995.1 Streptomyces sp. MnatMP-M17 | reverse complement strand
CGCCCTCGGCTGCCCGGCGCCGACGGCAGCACGACGGCCGCCGCCCCTCGCGGGGACGGCGGCCGTTTCGTGTGGGGGGAATCCGTTATGCGTCGGCCGGCTGCGCGGCCGGTTCGCCGGTCGGCTCGCTCTGCTCCGGAGCCGGGGTGCGGATCGCGGCGACACCGAGCCCCGCCGCGGCCAGCCCGATCACACCGAGCAGCGGCCACACGTCGTGGCCGAGCCGCACGAACAGCAGGCCGCCCAGGACCGGCCCGATGGCCGTGCCGAGCGCGTGCATGAACTGGAAGGCGCCGATGTACCGGCTGCGCAGGTGCGCCGGGCCCGCCGTCGCCGGGTGGGCGAACACCGCGGGACCGCCGATGATCTCGCCGAGGGTCCACACCAGCGTCGCGCCGATGATCACGGCCGCGCCCATCGGCATGCCGTACAGGGCCACGCCCAGACCGACCAGCCCGAAGGACAGGCCCACGACGAGCCTGGTGCGCCACTGCCCGGTCACCTTGGTGAGCGGCAGTTCGAAGGCGATCACCATGAAGCCGTTCAGGGAGACCGCGGCCGTGTACCAGAACAGATCGAGGTCATGGGCCTCGACGT
Organism: Streptomyces sp. MnatMP-M17; assembly: GCF_900091995.1. Lineage (GTDB taxonomy): Bacteria > Actinomycetota > Actinomycetes > Streptomycetales > Streptomycetaceae > Streptomyces. The sequence continues at coordinate 7,467 of NZ_FMDK01000468.1, read as the reverse complement.
CCAGCGGCAGCGTCGACAGGTACTGCACATAGATGATCGCGTTGAACAGGGTGGCCGCCAGATAGAGCACGTACCGGCGGTCGCGGAGCATCGCCCGGTAGCCGCCCGCAGTGCCGCTCTCCTCCTCGGCAGGGGCCGCCTCCGCGGTGCCCTGCGCGGCCCGGCGGGGCAGGACGGCGGCCGCGACGACGGCGTAGGCCAGCGCGATCACCGCCTCGCCCCAGAACAGCAGGGTGTAGCTCTCCCCGTCGAGGTGGTAGAGCCCGAGGCCGACCATGGGCGCCGCCATCGCGCCCACGTTCAGGCACCAGCGGTACATGCCGAAGACGACGACCTGGCTGCTGCCCGAGGTGAGTTCGGAGAGCAGCGCGGCGGCGGCCGGCCGGTAGAGCTGGGCCATGAGGCTGGCCAGGACGACCGCCACGACGAGCGTCGGATAGTTGGGCAGGTAGAGCAGCGCCGCGGTGAGCACGGCCGTGCCGGCCATGCCCAGGATCGTCGCGTTGCGGGCCCCGAGCCGGTCCGCGAGGGTGCCGCCGAGCAGCACACCCGCCACGCCGCCCGCTCCGTAGGCGCCCAGCGCGTAGGACGCCTCGCTCTCGGAGTAACCGCGGTAGGTCAGGTAGAGCACGATGAAGACGTTGAGGAATCCGCCGAGCTTGCTCAGCAGCACGCCCGCGAGGATGGTCTTCACCGCCGCCGACGAATCCCGGAACGTGGCCCAGATCGCCACGTTGTCGTCCTTCTTCTCCTCAGTTGCCATGCACGTTCACTCTTCTCTCGCATGGGTGGCGTCCTGACCGCTGCGCACGTGCAGTGCCGCCTCGGCGGCGTCCAGTGCCGCGCCGCACTCCTCGACGGCGCCGCCGGTGGCGATGGCGAAGGCGATCCGCCCCCAGACCGTGCCCTTGGGCGGCGGGGACACGACGGCACCGGCCCTGGCGACCGGCACCAGTTGTTCGAGCGCGGCGGGCAGACCCGCCTCGTGGAACGAGACGGACTCGATGCGGGTGTCGTCGTGCTCGACGTAGAAGAAGCGGATGCCCGCGACCCGTCGGTGGGCCGGGGTGGTGCCGGGCGTGATGCCGCAGGCGACGCGCGCCGCGGCGAGCCCCGGGTCGATGCCCGTGGCCAGCATGCCCAGGTAGGGGATCATGTCGCCGCCGAGCCTGCCGTTGACCTCGATCAGCCGCGGGCCCGCGACGGTCAGCATGAACTCGCTGTGCGTCCAGCCGTCCCGGAAGCCCAGCGCGGTGTGGGTGTCCTGGAGGGCGTCCAGCAGCTGCGGGTCGGTGAGCAGCGGGTCGTCCCCGTCGACGAAGTGACCGATCTCCTCGGCGTACGGCGGATAGCCCACGACCTTGCGGCCGATGAACAGCGGTACCACCTTGCCGTCCTGGACGACCGCGTCGACGCTGATCTCCTCGCCGGTCACCAACTCCTCGACGAGGACCGGCTGATCGGTGCTGTAGAGCAGCGGCTCGGGGTCGGGGCCCTTCATCCCGGCGGTGAAGGGGAACCTCTGCGCGAGCTCGGCGGCGTTCTCAACGCGTACGACGCCGAGGCTGGCGCCGAGGCCGCGCGGCTTGAGGATCGCGGGGTAGCCGACGCGGTCGGCGGCGGCCAGGGCCTCGTCGAGCGTCTTGACCGCGACGGAGCGGGGCTGGGCGACACCGGCCTCGTCCAGGGCGGCCCTGGTCTGGCCCTTGTCGCGCAGCCGCCAGATCACGTCCGGTTCGCCGTTGCGCAGGCGGAGGGCCTCGGCGACGTAGGCGGCGGCGTGGATGCGTCCCTCGTCCCAGCACAGGACACCGGCGACGGGCGTCGCGGCGTGCAGTTCCCGGGCCGCGCGGGCCATCGCCGGGCCGTCCAGGGTGCTGGGCAGGACCGTCCAGCCGGAGATGTACTCCTTCTCCCAGGTGGGTTCGTCCACATGGAAGAGATGGATGTCGAACTCGCCGCGAATGGAGCGCAGCAGATACTCGCGGTACGTCCGCATGCCCGTGGCCACCACGAGCAGCAGCGGCCGCTCTCCCGTCGCCTTCTGCACTTCTCTCATGTCACCTTGCCTTTCGAGGAGTTGGGGGTGGCCGAGCGCGCACAGGTGGACGGGTCGGCCTCACGTTAGTGCCGGTTCACCGGGGGAAATCCGGAGCGGCGGAAATTCAGTGCGTCTGCGTCAGGAATTCGACTCCAGCGCCGGGCCGCCGGCCATGACGTGCTCGCGGACCCGTTCCTCGCGGGTGACGGGCATGCGCCCCACGGACATGCGCAGCAGGGGCGCGGCCATCACGGACGTCACGATCGCGACCAGGACGATGATCGTGTACATCTCGGTGGTCAGGATCCCGAGCCGCAGGCCGACCATCGCGATGATCACCTCGATCACCCCGCGGGAGTTCATCCCGGCGCCGAGCGCGAGCGCCTCCCAGTGGCCGAGCCGGCCGGCCCTGGCCCCCGCGTACGCCCCGGCGAACTTGCCGACGATGGCAACAGTCAGCACCAGCACGGCGGAGAGGGCGACCTCGGGCCGGGCCATGGCGGTCAGGTCGATCCGCAGCCCGGCGGTCGCGAAGAACAGCGGGGCGAGGACGGTGACGGCCATGATCCGCAGCGGGGCGAGCCGCTCGCGGTCCAGTTCCCCGGACGAGCCGATCAGGACACCGACGATGAAGGCACCGATGATCGCCTCCATGTGGAGCGCGTGACTGGCCACGGCTCCCAGGACGATGAGCACGGTGCACACGGCAGGCACCGACTCGCCGTTGCCCGCCCGGGCGGCCCCCCGCAGCAGACGGCGGACCAGCGGCCGGCCGACGAAGAACGCGCAGGCCAGCATCGCGATCAGATACACCACGGACAGGGCGACGTCCGGGCCGTGCACGCCGGTGGTGGCCATCGCCGAGACGACGGACAGCAGCAGCCAGCCCGCGATGTCGTCCACCACGGACGCGCCGACGATGAGCTGCCCGATGTTGCGGTGCAGCAGCCCCATGTCGAGCAGGGTCTTGGCGATGACCGGCAGCGCGCTGACGCACAGCGCGACACCGGCGAACAGGGCGAAGACGGTACGGTCCACGCCGTCGACGAGCAGGGTGGCCGGGATCGCCAGGGCGACGGCGACCCCGCCGGCGAACGGCACCACGAGGCCGCCCGTGCTGACCAGGACGGCGGCCCTGCCCTTGCGGCGGACCAGCCCGAGGTCGATGTTCATGCCGGTGATGCCCACCAGCAGCAGCACCCCGAGCTGGCCCGCCGCGTCGAGCAGGTGGATGGACTCCGGCTGCTGGGGCAGCAGCCAGGCCGAGAAGGCGGGGGCCAGCGGGGCGAGCAGTGAGGGCCCCAGCACCACGCCCGCGCAGAGTTCGCCGACGATGGAGGGCAGCCCGAGCCGCTGTGCGAGCCGGCCCAGGAGTACGGCGGTGCCGAGCAGGACCCCCACCTGGAGCAGGAACATCAGCAGCGCGTGGGAGCCCAGGGGCGCCACGGGAGTCGCGGACAGATCCATGTCACGCGTCCTCGCGGTAGTACCAGTTCTCGGGGTTGATCATCCCGAACGGGTTCACGGGCCCGAATCCCCCGAGGTTGTTGGCCACTTCGAAGAGCCGGATGGGGAAGTTCGGCGTGAAGATGACCGGCACCTGCTCGGCGATGAAGTCCTGGTAGGTGTAGAGCGCCTCCAGGTCGTCGGAGGTGACGGACGCCTCGATGAGCCGGTCGGCCCGCGGGTCGCTGTAGTGCCCGAAGTTGCCGCCGGCGCCGGTCTGGAACAGGATCTCGCCGCTCGGGTAGTGGTAGGCCCAGCCGCCGTTCCAGCAGGTCATCTCCCACAGGCAGTCCGGCCCCGCTGCGCAGGGCGCGTCCTCGGCGACGAGCACCGAGCCGTACACCTCCTCCATCCGCAGCTCGATCCCGGCGGCCGCGGCGTCCTTGCGGTACTTCTCCATCAGCCGGGTCAGCGCCGGGCGCCCCTCCACGTAGCGCAGCGAGAAGCTGAGCTTGGTGCCGGCGGGTATGCCCTCGCCGGCCTGGCCGGGCCCGGTGCCGGGGCTCACGCAGACGGCCGGAGTGGTGGTGGTGTCCCAGCCGTTGGCCGCGAGCAGCTCACGGGCCCGGTCGACGTCAAAAGGCAGCGGCCAGGCCCCGTCGCGCTGGCGCGGGGAGACGAGGTCGGTCGCCGGGACCATCGGCACCGGGCCGTTCTGCCGGTAGGCGTAGCCCTGGTAGATGTCGCGTACGGCGGAGTCCTGGTCGAGGGTGCTCTGGAGCGCCTGCCGGAAGTACGTCTGCCGGAAGATCTTCGCGGCCACCGTGGGGTTGTTGTAGTTGAGGCAGAAGTAGCGGATGCAGAAGGCGACCTGCGGCACCAGCGTGTAGGTGTCCGCCAGCGGGTTGGGGCCGCCCACGGTGGGGTCGGTGGCCGGTTCGGAGGCGAAGCTCAGCGGCAGGTAGCCGACCTGGATGCCGCCCTCGCCGTGCGGGCCGGCCTTGAGCATCTCGTACTCTTCGTCGTCCGAGAACGTCGGCACCTGGCGGAACTCGTCCAGGTATGGCTTATTGGGCCCGGAGTAGTGCTCGTTGGGGACGAAGGTGACCAGGCCCTCCAGCGTGTAGCTCTTCAGCCGCCACGGTCCGCTGACCACGCTCCACACGGGGCTGTCGGCCCATCGGGTGCGGTGCGCGTTGCCCTCGTCGATGATGTCGCCCTGCTCCGCCATCAGATAGTCGTAGACGGCGGGTACGTCGGCGACACCGCCCGACGCGTTCGCGGGCCCCTCGGTGGTGCGGTCCCAGGCCCTCGGCAGCGGGGTGATGGTGCTGAGCTGGTTCATCAGCACCCACTTCTTCGAGTAGGCCTTGTCGAAGGTGAAGTAGACGGTGTCCTCGGCGAGCTTGCCGTAGGAGGTCAGGTTGTCCGGGAAGTAGCCGGGGACGTACTCGCCGTACCGGTCGCCCTTGACCTTCATCAGGTTGACCCAGAACAGGACGTTGTCCGCGCACAGCGTCTCGCCGTTGGACCACTTCCACGGCTTGACCTTCACGGTGACGGTCAGGCCGTCCTCGCTCCACCGCGGGGGCTCGCCGATGCTCTGGTCGTAGTCCACGTCCGGGGTGCCCTGGCTGCCGAAGTAGTAAAGCGGCCGGTACATCAGCATCTGGAACTCGTAGATGTTCCGGGTCCCCATCCGTTCGGCCGGCGTGAAGGGGAAGATCACCGCGGGCGGGAACCCGGGCGCGCACGCCCAGGTCACCGTGCCGCCCTTCCTGGGGGCGGACGACGGGGCCGTTGACGACGACATCACTTGACCTCCTTCAGATACGAGACGCCCTTCGCGGCGTGGGTGCCGAAGCGCTCCCACTCCTCGCGCAGATCGATGCCGCCGTCCTCGCGGAGCTCGGGGGTGCTGCGGCAGTGGCCGGACACGACCTCTCCGTCGTCCAGGACCATGGAGTAGGCGAAGTCCAGCGAGCCGTCGGGGGCGCACACGCCGGTCAGCGAGCCGCGCCGGGCCCTGCCGCCGGAGAAGGTGCCCCACAGCAGGTCGCCCTCCTGCCGGTAGAGCGCGGTGCGGCCCTGGGCGTCCGCCTCGGCGGGGCGGAACCTGCGTCCGTCGTAATTGATCACGCGCCGGCCTCCGGCTCCGCGTCGCGGATCTCGAGGGTGCAGCACTTGGAGCTGCCACCGGACTTGAGCAGCTCGGACAGGTCCACGCCGATCGGCACGAAACCGCGTGCCCACAGCGCGTCGATGAGGTGGGTGGCCTGCTCGGGCAGCAGCACGTGCCGGCCGTCCGAGACCGCGTTCAGGCCGAACACCGCCGCGTCGTCCTCGGTCGCCTCGATCGCGTCCGGGTACAGCTCGCGCAGGGTCGCCCGGCTCTCGGCGGTGAAGGCCGCCGGGTAGTACATGATCTCCTCGTGGTCGAGTACGGCCAGCGCGGTGTCGAGGTGGTAGAAGCGCGGGTCGACGAGGTCCAGGGTCACCACCGGCAGGCCGAGGAAGTGCTCCGCCTCGGCGTGCGAGCGCCGGTCGGTGCGGAAGCCGGTGCCGGCGAGGATGCGGTCGCCGGTGACGAGGTAGTCGCCCTCGCCCTCGTTGACGTGGAAGGCGTCGTGGACGTCGTAGCCGCGCGCACGGAACCAGTCGGCGTAGGCCGGGCCCTCGGCGGCGCGCTGTTCGTGGCGGAACCGGGCGGCCAGCACACGGCCGTCGACGACGGTGGCGCCGTTGGCAGCGAAGACCATGTCGGGCAGTCCCGCGACCGGTTCGATCAGCTCGACCTCGTGGCCGAGCCCCAGGTAGAGGCTGCGCAGCCGCTCCCACTGGGCGACGGCAAGCGCGGCGTCGGTGGGCTTCTCCGGCGCCATCCAGGGGTTGATGGAGTAGACGACGTCGAAGTGGACCGGCGAGCACATCAGATAGCGCCGGGGCCGCACCGTCCGGACCGGGCGGCCGCCCGGGGCCGCGGTGTTCCGGCGTGCGGACGAGGTGTCTTGCTGCACTGTCGATTCTCCTTGCGCGGAAGTGGGCGGGAGGGGTCGGGCGGTGCGGGCTCAGGAGGCCGTGGCGGCGTCGGTGAGCGCCGGCGTCTGCTGCCGGAACGTCACCTCGATCCGGGAGGCGAAGTCGTTCATCGTGCGGAACGCCTCCTCCTGTGAGGTGCCGGTCGTCCCCAGGAAGCCGAGGATCGTGTTGCCGTCCGGGGGCCGGCGGACGACATCGCCCGGCCGGGCGGTGATCTTGAGCAGGAAGACCTTGTCGGACTCGGCGACCTCCGCCGGCACGTCGACCCTGTCGACCACGCCCGCCTCGCTGATCAGGCACATCGCGGTGATGTGGACGCCGGTCGGCGTGAAGTGCCGTACGTCGGGGCGCACTCCGAGCCCGATGTCCACGACGGCCTTGATCGGGTCGTGGTCGGCGGTCTTGCGGGCGATGAGGTCGAGGCCACCGCCGCCGACCCGGGCGGCGATCTCCAGCAGGTGCGGCTCGCCGTCGTGGAACCTGACCTCGGCGTGCATGACGCTGCGCCGCAGTCCCTGGGCGTGGGCACCGGCGCGCACCGCGCGGTGCACCTTCTCGATGTCCTCGGGGCCGAGCGAGGTCGGCGCGTGGTGGACGTCGTCGTCGAAGGTGCCGCCCTCGGCCGTGATGCGGTCCACGATCGAGCCGAGGTAGACCTCGTCGTCCCAGACGACGGCCTCCATCAGGAACTCGCGGCCGTCCAGGAAGGACTCCACGAGCAGTCCGTTCGGGCCGAGGTCGACGCCCTCGGCCTCGGAGTTGACCCAGAACAGGTCACGGATGCCCTCGGCGGCCTGGGCGTGCCGCAGCGCCATCTCCTCGGGGTTGTCGACCCGGAAGACGAAGTGGCTGCCGGCGCCGAGGGTCGGTTTGAGGATGACCGGGTAGCCGAAGTCGGCTGCCGCGCCGAGCGCGTCGTCCAGGCTCTCCACCAGCCGGTA
>NZ_FMDK01000128.1 GCF_900091995.1 Streptomyces sp. MnatMP-M17 | reverse complement strand
CCGGCGGCGAGGGCACCGAGAGCGACGGTGACGCCGACGAGTCTGAGCCGGCGGGAATTCCCTGATCCGAGCATCCGTCAAACCTCCGTGAACGAGGAGCGGTGGGCGTGCGAGAAGCCAACTCTGCGCGCGTAGACCATCGGACGAACCGCCGCCGGGTAACGAGTTCTTGAACGGTACATGGCAAGAATCCCCGCGAGCAACGGGCCATGTGTCCGCTTCTCGGGGATCCGGACAGCCCATCGGCCGCTGGAGCCGCGTGGCCCCCATGGACGTCACCGTGCGGATGCACCTCGGTGGGCCACTGTGCGAGCCGGCGCCGGCCAACGGCGACGCCGTCGGCGGTGCGGCCTCATCCACCAGAGTCGTCCGATGTTCGGAAATTTCATGACCGGGAACGCTGAGGGCATGGCTGGTTTCCGGCCCCGCCCACTCAGGAGAAGCGCGATGGCGACGCTACTGTCGGTGAATGTCGGTATGCCCAAGGACGTTTCCTGGCAGGGCAGGACCGTCCACACCGGGGTATGGAAGAAACCCGTCCGAGGCCCCCGGATGGTGCGGCGGCTGAATATCGACGGCGACGGGCAGGGCGATCTGGCAGGTCACGGCGGAGAGTACCGGGCCGTGCTCGTATACCAGCTGGACTCCTACCGGTACTGGCGGGAACACCTCGAACGTGACGACTTGCGGTTCGGCCACTTCGGAGAGAATTTCACCGTCGACGGGCTCGCCGACGACGAGGTGTGCATCGGTGACCGCTACCGGGTGGGCGAAGCCGAGTTCGAAGTCACCCAGCCACGCGTCACCTGCTACCGGGTCGGGATGCGCCTGGGGCTGCCCGCCATGGCTTCCCTGCTGGTCGCCCACCACCGTCCGGGCTTCTATCTGCGAGTCATCACCGAAGGCCGTGTCCAGGCCGGCGACGAGATCATCCGTACCCGGACCGGCCCGGGCGCGCTCAGCGTCGCCGACATCGACGCCCTGCTCTACCTTCCCGGCCGCGATCCGGCGAAGCTGCGCACCGCGCGGTCCATCCCGGCCCTGAGCCCCGGCTGGCAGCAGTCCTTCCGCGAGATGGCGGAAGGAGGCGAGCACCTGGCGGCCCCGCCAGGGCGCGACAAAGAGATCACGGGATGGCCCGGATTCAAACCGCTGCGCGTGGCCCGTATCGTCCCCGAGACATCCACCGTTTCCTCGTTCTACCTCGAACCCACCGACCGGCAGCCACTGCCCGCGGCCCGACCGGGCCAGTACCTGGCGATCCGCATCACCGACGGCCCTCCGCCCGCTCCGGTACGCAGCTACTCGCTGTCCTCCGGGCCGGGAATGGGCTCCGCGCCAGGAACGGACAGTTACCGCATCAGCGTCAAGCGCGAGTCCCACGGTCTGGTCAGCACCTATCTCCACACCGAAGCGCGCCCGGGGACGCTTCTGGACGTCGCGAGCCCCAGAGGGGACTTCGTGCTCGCGGAGGACACCAGCCCGGTCGTACTGCTCTCCGCAGGCATCGGCGTCACGCCCGTACTCGCCATGCTGCACCGACTGGCCTCCGACCGTGAGCCGCAGCCGGTGTGGTGGATCCACACGACACGCAACCGCGAACAACACGCCTTCGCCGACGAAGCCCGTCACCTCTTGGCCCAACTGCCCGACGCGCACCAGCACATCTTCTACACCGCACCCCCGGACGGGGCCCGGCCCGAGCGGCAAACGCATATCACGTACGGGCACCTGGTCCCCGAAGCCCTGGCCGCCCTGAGGATTCCGACCGATGCCGACGTCTACCTGTGCGGGCCGGAATCCTTCATGACCGACCTCAGCAAGGCCCTACAGGACCTCGGCCTCCCTCCGGACCGTATCCACACCGAACTGTTCGGCGCCCGGGCCTCCATCAACCCGGGCATCGCAGCCACAGCCACAGCCGCCACGCGCCCGCACCAGCCTCCCGGCCCGCCCGGTTCCGGCCCTCTTGTCACATTCACCCGCAGTGGCATCTCCGCGCCCTGGTCAGAGGTCTACAACTCCCTGCTGGAGCTCGCCGAAGCATGCGGCATCCCCACGCGGTGGTCCTGCCGTACGGGTGTCTGCCATACGTGCGTCACGCCACTCGTCTCCGGTGACGTCGACTACACCACGCCGCCGCTCGAACCGCCCGAGGCGGGCAACGTCCTCATCTGCTGCTCCACGCCCGCCGGCGAGGTGCTCGTCGATCTGTGAGTGGTCGACCTGTGAGGTTGCGTGTCACAGCCTGTGAGAGGGCGCCTCACAGCCCCGCGGACACCGTGACCACGTGCTTGCCCACGATGCCTCCGCGCTCGAATGCCTGGTGCGCGGCAGCGATGTCCGCGAGCGGATACACACTGTCGACCACGGGCCGCAGTGCACCCGAGGTGACATGGTCGGCCAGATCGCGCAGCACGGCGGTGCCGGGATTGGCGCTGAAGGTACGGATACGGCGAGGGCCGTACACACTTGACGCCGCGATCGCGGCCAGGGCGGAGGGCGACAGACCGACGGTGACCATCCGGCCGCCCTTGGCCAACCGGCTTCGGTAGCAGTTCAGTTCCGTGCCGACCGTGTCGACGATGACGTCGAACGGCCCGATCCGGTCCGAGGTGGTGGAGCCGTAGTCGAGAACCTCGTCGGCACCCAGACCGGCAAGGACCTGGGCATGGCGGTCGCGGGCCAGCGCGGTCACATGGCAGCCCAGAGCATGAGCCAGTTGCACGGCGGCCGTGCCGACTCCGCCCGCCGCGCCACGGACCAGGACCCGTTCCCCGCTCGCGAGGTGCACACTGTCGCGCAGCGCGATCAGCGCCGTCGCGCCCGTGACCACCAGAGAGGCCGCGTCAACCGCCGAGATGCCCGCCGGAGCGGGGCCGATACGGTCCGTCGGGACCACGACGTACTCCGCAGCGCCACCGGTGATGTGCCGCTCCCGGGGATGCACCATGCCCCACACCCGCTCCCCGGCCCGGAATCCCTCGACTCCGGCGCCGGTGGCGACAACGGTGCCCGCGAAGTCCAGGCCCACACCGATCGGGAACCGGCGTCCCGATACGAACTTCAGCTCGCCGGAGCGGACGATCACATCGTGCCCGTTCACACTGGACGCCTCGACCGACACCAGGACCTCACCCGCGCCGGGAGCGGGGCGGTCGACATCGTTGACCCGCAGGACGTCCGATGTGCCGTAACTCGTGATCTGAGCGGCCTTCATATCGCTGTTCCTTCCGTGGACGGCCCTCATGGACGGCTTCCCTGAAGGGCTTCCGCGGAGGGCTTTCGTGGATCCGATCCTGGGCCCTGCTCACGGCAGTACGGTCGTTCGCTCTTTCCTGGGACTGCCGGACCCACCCTCACGGGCCGGGCCCGGGGCATACTGCTGCCGTGACCGACGACGCGCTCGCCCTGACCGACGATCCCCGGCGCGAACTCGCCGAGTTCCTGCGCACCCGCCGAACCCGGCTGCGACCGCAGGACGTCGGTCTGGAACCGGGCCCGAGGCGGCGCGTCGCCGGGCTGCGGCGTGAGGAACTGGCCCTGCTGGCCGGTGTGAGTACGGACTACTACCAGCGCATGGAGCAGGGACGCGACGTACGGCCCTCCGAACAGGTCCTGGACGCCCTCGCGCGCGCCCTCAACTTCTCCGCCGAGGAGTCCCGGCACCTGCACAGCCTCGCCACCGCCGCGCGCACTCCCGCCCGCCGCGCGCGCCACCACGTACCGGAGGAGGTACCGTCCACCACGCTGCGGCTGCTGCGTACGACGGCCTCGCCCGCCCTGGTCGTCGGCCGCTTCCTGGACGTACTGGCCTGGAACCTGCCGGCCGGCGCCCTGCTCGGCGAGTTCATCCAACAGCCGCACACCGAGCGGAACCTGCTGTCACTGCTGCTGCACCCGGAGGCCGACCAGACCTGCCCGGAGCGGGCGGCCACCGTCGCCGAGCTGACCGCGATGCTGCGTACCCAGGTCGCCGCAGATCCTGGACACCCGCGCGCCGTGGAACTGGTCGGTGAACTCGCGGTCCGCAGCGACGAGTTCGCCACCATCTGGGCCCGTCACGACGTGGAGGAAACGACACGCGGCCGGATGCGTGTCAACCACCCACTGGTCGGCGAACTGAACCTGGACTGGGACGCCTACCCGATGCCTGGCACTCCCGGCCCCATGCTCATCGTCTACACCGCGCCCGAGGGCGGCCCCGACGACGAACGACTCCAACTGCTCGCCGCCCTGCTCAACTCGGCACCGGCCGAAAGGTCCGGTCGCGGGCGACCATGAAAAACGGATGGTGACGGCCGAAACGCGGCCATCACCATCCGTGCGCGTAGTGGAAGCGCCTCTCTCTCCGGTCGGAGAGGACCTGGCTCTATTGACCTAGCGGACGTGGACGAAGACCGGGTTGGAGTAGAACCACAGGTCGTCCCACGGGCTCTCCAGTCCGTCCGCGAGGGGCTCGGCCTCGTCGGTGCTCGTGCCACGCACGCGGGCGTAGAGGTCGCTCTCGACGTTGCGCAGGGTGTGCTTGATGACGTACTCCTTGCCCTGCTTGCGCCAGTCGCGCGGGCCGAAGCGTGCCACCACCTTGGTGGTCGGGTTGGTGTCGGTGTCGAGGCTGGCGCTCGGGCCGGTGATCTGACCGGTGATCAGGTCCACACGGCGGACCTCGGGACGGTCGCCGTTGCCGTTCTTGCCTTCCAGCGGCCGGAACCGGATCTCGATCTCGACGTCCGTACGGTTGCGGCGGCTGACGGTGAGCGTCTCGCCCATGGCGGCCTCGTCGCCACGGTTGCTCGCCGTGAGGTCGAGGTTGGTGATGAGGTCGCCGGTGCCGACCCAGACGCGACCGTTGCGGAGCCCGTCCATGATGTCGGCGTAGTCCTGCCGGGCCAGCACATGGGTCTTGCTGTACTCGCCCGGCCAGAAGTCGGAGCCGCCGCGCGTCCAGTGCACATGCGAGTCGGAGGTCGCGGTGATCCACCAGCGCCGGCCCTCACCCAGCAGCGAGTCCCAGAGTCCGCCGACACGGGCTGTCATCTGGTCGAAGCCGCCGTGGGTCGGGTAGTTGCCGTAGCCGCCGCGCGCGCCTCCGTTGAGGGGACCGGCCTGGTGGCCGGGCGCGCCCTCGAAGCCGACGTAGATCTCCGGCGCGGTGTTGTTGCCGTTGCGGAACTCGCGCGGCGTGTCCTGCCCGTACACACCGAGGCCGGTCGCCGACCGCGAGGCGTGGTGGGCGATCACCAGCGGCTTGCGCCGCATGTCCTTCGCGGCCTTCAGGAACTCGATCATCTTGGCCTCGGTGTCACGGCCACGATCGGCGGGGAAGGGATCGTTCTTGGCGAAGCGGCTCTCCAGCTCGAAGAGCTGCTGTGCCTCGTCGCTGTGGTGAGGAATCATCAGCGTGTGGTGGTCCAGCGCCGGGGCGTCGAACTCCATTCCCCAGAACTGGAGCACCTCGGGTACCAGCACACGCGAGCGCAGCAGATCGGGGTAGGCCTGCTCAAGATTGACCTTGGAGTGCGTGGGGCCGCCGTGGTCGGTGCACATCACCCAGGTCAGACCGAAGTTCTTCGCCATGATCGCGTTGGTGACGATCGGGTAGACGGCGTCGGCGCCCTTGTGGAACGTCGGCGGGTTCGTCGACGTGTCGAACTCACCGCTGTACTCCGAGTGCACATGGTGGTCACCGGCACGCCACACCCGCTTGCCGGAGTCGCCGGACTTCTCCTGCTTGCGGTCGTCATTGTCATGGGCGTACGCCGTACCGGCCGCCACCAGCGGGCTCGCGGCAGCCAACGTCGCCCCCACGCCCGCGTACTTGACCAGCCGACGCCGCGAAATCGCCGCCTGCTCTGGATCTTGGATGTTCTTGTCCGTCATGGTGAAGCCTCTCGTTGACAAACGCCGGGGGCGACGGCCGAGTCTTGAAGAACAAACCGAACACAACATGAACAGCGATCAGGACTACTGAGAACAAAGGGATCCGGCGCCCGGAGCCGGGCCGCTGAACCGGCAGGTCGCCCGCCTTGTTACTAAAGAACTAAGTTCTATAGTGTGAGCGAACAGGCCTTCGCGCGATCGATCAGAAGGAGACCGCCGCAGTGGCGTCCCACCGTCGTCCCAAGCAGACCAGCCAGGCCTACACGGCCGTTGTCACGGCGACGGCCGCCGCGGCCGTCGCCATGACGGCACAGTCGGCTTCGGCCGATCCGCTGCCGGACCCCAACAAGAAGGGTGTCCAGGCGCAGATCGACCGGCTGTACGAGGAGGCCACACAGGCCACCGAGAAGTACAACGGGGCGAAGGAGAAAGCCGGTGTCCTCCAGAAGCAGGTGGATGATCTACAGGACACCGCCGCGCGTAAGCAGAGCGATCTCAACGACCTGCGGACCCAACTCGGTTCGATAGCCGCGGCCCAGTACCGGAGCGGCGGGCTCGACCCGTCCGTACAGCTCCTGCTCTCCGCCGATCCGGACGGCTATCTCGACAACGCTTCCGCGCTCGACCAGTTGAGCGCCCGGCAGATCGCCGCGCTCCAGCAGTACCAGTCCCAGCAGCGGGATCTCCAGCAACAGCGCAGCCAGGCGTCGGAGAAGCTCAAGGACCTCCAGGAGACCCGCGAGGAACTCGGGGACAGGAAGAAGGAGATCCAGGGCAAGCTCGCGAAGGCGCAACGGCTTCTCAACACCCTCACGGCCGAGGAACGGGCCGAACGGTCCGCCGAGGAGGAGCGCGCCAACCGGTCCAGCGAGCGGGTGCAGCTGGGCAACGAGGCCAGCGCCTCCCAGTGGGCCGCCGCGGCCTTCGAGGCGGCCAAGAGCCGGGTCGGGATGCCGTACGTATGGGGCGCGACGGGACCGAACTCCTTCGACTGCAGCGGGCTGACCTCCTGGTCGTTCCAGCAGGCGGGAGTGTCGATTCCCCGTACGTCGCAGGAACAGGCGAACGTCGGCACCCGGATCAACTCCCTGAGCGCGCTCAAGCCCGGCGATCTCATCATCATGCGCACCGATCTGAGCCATGTCGGTTTCTACGCCGGGAACGGGCAGATCCTCCACTCGCCGAAGCCGGGTGCCCAGGTGCGTTATGAGTCGATCGCCCGGAGCGGTATGCCGTTCATGTGGGGCGTACGCATTGGCTGACGGCTGACGGCTGACGGCTGACCGGGGGCCCAGGAGGAACGCAGGTCAGCCGAGGCCGGGAGAGCAGGCGACCAGCAAGGGCAGTACCGGAACCACCGTGGCCACCGCGGCGATCGTCCCCGAGACGGCGGGGTGCGGTGCCCTGTGGGGGACCAGGATCCGCTTCATACGGACCGCGGTGTTCGCACCGCCCACCGCAAGCGCTCCCTTCGGCGTACGGGCCGCCGCCATCTCGTACATCGCGGTGGCGAGTACCTCGTGCGAGTGGCTGCGCAGCGCCCGGTCGTCCGCGGCCATCTCCAGCAGAAGCGCGGTCTGTTCCTTGCCCAGGCGAGCCAGCGGAAGGCAGCGGAAGACGGAGCGGAACGCCTCCATGACCGCCAGCGCCAGATGGTGACGGCCGGCGATATGGGCACGCTCGTGCTCCAGAACGGCATTGAGCTGTTCGGGCGACAGCTCACGGAGTGCGGCGTCGCTGATGACGATCCGAGGGCGGCGTCCCGGCAGGCAGTAGGCGGCCGGTGTGTCGTACGGCAGTACGGTGGCGCGCAACCGCGCCGAGTGACGGCCCACCAGATCCACGGCGTCCCTGTGCCGGTCCCGCAGGCGTCGTGCGCGTACGAGGTGGAACGTGAAGCTCGCGGCCAGCACCGAGAAGACGGCGCTCGGCAGCGCGATGGCGAGTAGGTCCGCCGTACCGGGATCGGGCCGGCCCGTGCCCAGGTGCAGACCGCAGGAGTGCAGGACGCCCACGAGTCCCGCGTGCAGGTGCTCGGTCGGTACGGCCAGGCCGACCGCGGCGAGCGCGACCGCGACCGCGAACGAGACCGCCAGCGCGTGCCACACCACCGCTCCCAGCACAGGAATCCGGTGGGGCCAGGCACTGCGCAGCAGCAACGGAGGCACCACCACGCCGACCACCACCGCGTAACCGATCAGCGCGGGAACCGTGTTCACGGCTTGGCCTGTCGTCCCACGCTCCGCAGCGCCTTGTGGAGGGCGTCGATCTCCTCGGCGGTCATGTTCTCCACGAAGTGCATCAGTGCCGCCGGGCGGTCGCGGCTGATTCCCAGTCCGTCTTCCATCAGCGCGGCGGCGTACGCCTCCCGGCTGCGCGCCGGTCTGTACAGCCAGGCTCGTCCCTGTCGGTCGTCGCGCAGCAACAAGCCCTTGGTGAACAGGATGTTGGTGACGGTCATCACTGTGGTGTACGCCACGGGCCGGGTCTCATTGATGTCGTCGACGATCTCGCGCACCGTGGCCGGACGGTCCCATGTCCACAGGCGGTCCATGATCTCCGCCTCAAGATGCCCCAGCCGCCGCATGGCCCTTGTCGTCCTTTCTTCCCTCCGCCACCGAGTACGCAGAGCCATAGTAGGCGCGGGCCGGGCTCTTGCGGGCTGAAAGGGACGCTCACCATGCCTGTGATACTAATACCGGTATAAGTATTGGGTAGCCGCATTGCAGGGAGTCATGACACATGGTGGAGATCAAGACCGACACGGCACTGGAGGCGATGCGTGAAGCCGGACGCGTCGTGGCCGAGGCCCTCGCAGCCGCCCGCCGGTCGGCAGCCGTGGGGATCCGCCTGCGCGAGCTCGACGAAGTCGCCCGCACCGTCCTGACCAAGGCCGGGGCGCGCTCTCCGTTCCTGGGCTATCAGCCCTCCTTCGCCCCCACCCCCTTCCCGGCGGTCATCTGCGCCTCCGTCAACGACGCCCTCGTGCACGGCATCCCCGACGACTACCGCCTGCGCGACGGCGACCTGGTCAGCATCGACTGCGGAGCCGAACTCGACGGCTGGACCGGCGACGCCGCGATCAGCTTCACCGTCGGCACGCCCCGTCCCGCCGACCTCGAACTCATCGCCGCCACCCAGCAGGCACTGGACGCCGGCATCGCCGCCGCCACCGTCGGCCACCGCATCGGAGACATCTCCCACGCCATCAGCACCGTCGCCCGCACCGCCGGCTGCGGCATGCCGACCGACTTCGGCGGCCACGGCATCGGCCGCCGGATGCACGAAGACCCCCATGTCTCCAACCACGGACGACCCGGCCGCGGCTTCCCTCTGCGCCACGGCCTCACCCTCGCCATCGAACCCATGCTCATGGCCGGAGGACACAACGACTACCGCACCGACCCCGACGGATGGACCCTGCGCACAATCGACGGCAGCCGCGCCGCCCACATCGAACACACCATCGCCATCACCCGGAACGGCCCCCGCATCCTCACCCTGCCCTGACCTCGAACCCGCTCACACGCGGCAGCAGACGATCTCGTCGATGGCCGCGCGCTCGGCCACGATCCGGTGTTCTCCAAGCCGCAGAGAGAGGGCTTCGCGTGCGTCGGACACGGAGAGGGCACCCAGGCTGAGCAGTTGGGCGCCGTGACGGGCATTCAGGCTCGTCATCCGGTTGCGACTGGTGATGAGGACGAGGCATCCGGGGCTGCCGGGGAGGAGCGGTCGTATCTGGTGGGTGTCGCGGGCGTTGTCGAGCACGACAAGGACGCGCCGTCCGGCCGGCAGGCTGCGGTAGCGGGCGGTCTGTTCGTGCAGATGCTTCGGGGGCCGCTCCGCTTTGATGCCCAGGGCCGTGAGGAAGGAGATGTACCACGCGGAAACCCAACCCCGGAAAACACCAGGTCCGGACAGAGGCGAACCTCAGTCCGGACCTGGTCACTGCTTCCGCATGAGCACGATGTCGCGCTCTCAAGGCCGTCTTCTCGTGCGTGTCGGTACAACCCTCCGTAGCCACTCTTGCTACTGTCCGCTTCGCGCAAATTGCCCACAAAGGGGTGATTCAAGTCAGGTGGCAGTCGAGAGGACACGGACTATGAACGACTTTTCACGTCGCAGAGTGCTCAAGGCGACGGCGGCTGCCGGCGCCGGCGCGGTCGTCGTCTCGGGTGTCGAGCCCACCGAGGCCTCAGCCGTGAGCGCCGTGCATGACGGGGCTGAGGGTGTCGGGGCTGGGGGTGCGACGTGTGCGCCGGCGAGGCTGACCGGGCGCATCGTCCGCCCGAACGACCCGAACTACGCGGACGCCAGCCAGGGCTGGGACGAGTTGTTCGTGCACTATCCGCTGGTCATCGTCTTCGCCCAGAACACCCAGGACGTCGTCAACGCCTTCACGTGGGCGCGGCAGCACAACGTCGCGCTGCGGGTGCGCAGTGGCCGCCACAGTCTCGAAGGCTGGTCGAACGTCGACAACGGCATCGTGATCGACGTCAGTGAGCTGAAGTCGGCGCACATCAACGGCCAGGCCCGCACGGCCACTGTGGGCGCCGGGCTCAACCAGTTGGAAGCGGTGACGACGCTCGCGAAGAAGAACTTCGCGGTGACGACAGGCACGGAGGGCTCCGTGGGCCTCGCCGGTGCCACCCTTGGTGGCGGCCTGGGCTTCCTCACCCGCTACCTCGGCATGGCCTGCGACAGCCTGATCGGCGCCGAGGTCGTCGTGCCGGAGGGCGCCGTGTGTGCCAAGGTGGTCAAGGCGGATCTGGATCACAACTCCGACCTGCTGTGGGCACTTCGCGGCGCGGGCAACGGCAATTTCGGGATCGTCACCTCGCTCACCTACAAGGTGGCCCCGCTCAAGAGCGTCACCTATCTGACGGCCACGTGGGACGGGCTCGGAGACCTGCACAGGGTGTTCGACGCCTGGCAGCGTACGGCCCCGGTCACCGACAACCGCATGGGCACCCAACTGGAGATCCACCCGAACCGGATCCTGCTGTTCGCGGTCCTGGCGGAGGGAACGCCCGCGGAGGCGAAGAAGCTGCTGGCGCCGATCCTCTCGATCGGCCGTCCCGGGGTCACCACGCAGGTCGGCAACTGGGGTGATGTGTACGCGAGTTTCCAGACCCCGACCGAGGACGAGCCGGCGAACTGGAAGTTCTTCTCCCAGTTCACGAAGAAGCCGTTCCCGGACGAGGCGATCAGGGTGATCGCGTCGTTCATGCGGGACGCGCCGACGGACGACAGCAACTTCTTCACCCAGGCGTTCGGCGGTGCGGTCAGGAAGGCTCCGCGCGGCGGCACGTCGTTCCCGCACCGCGACGCGCTGTTCTACTCCGAGCCGGGCGCCGGCTGGGGCAAGCGCGGTGTGCCGGGCAGCGGCGACGAACTGACCACGCAGGCCCAGGCGTGGATCGCGGAGTTCAGCCAGGCACTGCGGCCTTACGTAGACGGTGCCTACGTCAACGTCCCCAACATCGGCATGCAGGAGTGGGAAACCGCCTACTGGGACGGCAACTTCGACCGCCTGCGCCAGATCAAGCAGAAGTACGACCCCCGCAACGTCTTCCAGTACGAGCAGAGCATCCCGCCGGCCTCCTGCTGAATGGCAACGACGAAGCCCCCTCCCGGACGGTGAGGGGGCTTCGTCGTGTCCGGTCGCCACCTCCTGGCTCGTCCGGGCATTCGCCCCTTACCGGGCCACGCCTCAGGAGAAGGCCACCGTCTACCGCAGCCTCGGCTTACAAAGCACGGACAACCCCGGAAAACACCAGGTCCGGACAGAGGCGAGCCTCTGTCCGGACCTGGTCACCGCTTCCGCATCACCCCGTGGGGTAATGCTTTGTGTCCGAGGGGGGACTTGAACCCCCACGCCCGATAAAGGGCACTAGCACCTCAAGCTAG
>NZ_FMDK01000033.1 GCF_900091995.1 Streptomyces sp. MnatMP-M17 | reverse complement strand
CCGTCAGCGCGGCGGCGGCCATCACGGCGGCGCAGCGGCGTGCGGGCATGCGGAAGGTATTGCTGTTCACGATGTGGAACCCCCACAAGAGATTTGGTGTCGCCGGCCCGCCGAACGGGGACACGCGGCGGTGGCGACCGAGACACCGGAATCTTTACGCACGAAGAGTGAACTGGCGGGCACCTGGGGTGAGTTCACTCCAAAGTGGGGTTTCCGGGTTCATATTCGATTCTTGTGGCACATGCGTTCTTCGCCGCCCCGTCCGTGACACCGTCCGGGTGGTGCGCCGGTCACCCACGGGAGTGCACACACAAACCGCGGGCTCAACCGCGCATAAGACACTCCAACGACAACGGCCGCCCGCGCGTCACGCTCCGTCAATCACGCGCCCGTTCAGCACGATCCGCCTCGGCGCCGCCAGCACCCCGACGTCCGCCCGGGGATCCTCGTCGTACACCACCAGATCCGCCGGAGCGCCCTCCTCCAGCCCCGGGCGGCCCAGCCAGCGGCGCGCGCCCCAGACGGCCGCCGAGAGGGCGTCCACGCGCGGGATACCGGCCTTCACCAGCTCGCCGACCTCGGCCCCGACCAGACCGTGGGCGAGCCCGCCGCCCGCGTCCGTCCCGGTGTAGACCGGGATGCCCGCGTCGTACGCCGCGCGCACGGTGTCGTAACGGCGCTCGTACAGCCGGGTCATATGCGTCGACCAGCGCGGGAACTTGCTCGCGCCGCCCTCCGCGAGCCTCGGGAAGGTCGCGATGTTCACCAAGGTCGGGACGATCGCCACACCGCGCTCCGCGAAGAGCGGAATGGTGTCCTCGGTGAGCCCTGTCGCGTGCTCGATACAGTCGATGCCCGCCTCCACGAGATCGCGCAGCGCCGTCTCCGCGAAGCAGTGCGCGGTGACCCGGGCACCGAGCCGGTGCGCCTCCGCGATGGCCGCCTCGACCTCACCGCGCGGCCAGCAGGCGGTCAGATCGCCCGCGTCCCGGTCGATCCAGTCGCCGACGAGCTTGATCCAGCCGTCACCGCGCCGGGCCTCTTGGGCGACATAGGCGACCAGGTCCTCCGGCTCGATCTCATGGGCGAAGTTACGGATGTAACGGCGGGTACGGGCGATATGGCGGCCGGCCCTGATGATCTTCGGCAGATCCTCGCGGTCGTCGACCCAGCGGGTGTCCGCGGGCGATCCGGCGTCCCTGAGCAGCAGCGCGCCCGCGTCCCGGTCGCTCAGCGCCTGCTTCTCGCTGGTCGCGTCGTCCACCGCGCCGTGGTGGTCCAGGCCGACATGGCAGTGGGCGTCGACCAGACCGGGCAGCGCCCAGCCCTGGACGGTACGGATGTCACGGGCACCGGCCGGCCGCTCGTAACTGATCCGGCCGCCCACCACCCACAGTTCGTCCCTGACCTCCTCGGGCCCGACGAGCACCCGTCCCTTCACCCGCAGCACCGCCTGATCGCTCATGAACAGCACTGTACGAGGCCGTACGAGGCCGTCGACAGGCTCGACCGGACAGATCCCGAGCACCGGTCCGAAGCCGGTGACGCCCGCTGAATCCGGGATATCGAATATTGAATATCGACACAGAAGCGCAGAAGCGCGGAAGCGGACACAGAAAAGGTTATCGATATCGGGTGCGGGCATTCGGGTGCCGTTATCCGTTGAATTCCTCGTCGCAGACAGCTTCCCGTTAGCGTCTGCCCGCTGCTCCAGGAGCTAAACACCGGAGTTCCAGGCGATTCCGACGGGTCTCACCGGCGTTACAGATATGTGACCGAGCCCACGATCGCGGCCATCCCGCCCGAATATATGCGCTTATTCTACCCAACTTCACGGGAGTGCGCATCGGCAGCCGCGCACGCGTGATAACACAGGCCGCCCTCTCACCCAACCCCTTCCCGAGATGCATCTTTCGAATTTGCTCGGTAAATTCAATGGCTATGACCGCCGCACAAGCAGACCTTGCAGGCGCCCGAAGCGAATTCATCCCGTCCCCGACGATCGACGCCCCACGAGTGGAGGACGGAGCCGCGATCTGGCGTATCGCCCGTGACTCCGAGGTCCTGGACCTCAACTCCTCGTACAGCTACCTGCTGTGGTGCCGCGACTTCGCCGCCACGTCCGTCGTCGCGCGCGACGACGGAGGAGTACCGATCGCCTTTGTGACGGGCTACGTACGGCCCGAGCGGCCCGATGTACTGGTCGTCTGGCAGGTGGCCGTCGACCGCGGGCAGCGGGGCCGCGGGCTCGCCGGGACCTTGCTCGACGCGCTGGCCGCGAGAGTGGCGGAGGACCCGGGGATCTCGGCGATCGAGACGACCGTGACACCCGACAACACCGCCTCGGACCGGTTGTTCACCGCGTTCGCCGCGCGTCATGGCGCGAGGCTGACGCGTGAGGTCCTCTTCGACGGTGGCCTGTTTCCCGACGGGACGCACCAGCCGGAGGTGCTGTACCGGATCGGCCCGCTCTCCCGCCGGCCCGCCGAGCCGACGCCCTGAGCAGATGAGCTCGCCGGCCTGGTCGGTCGGCTGGTCGACCGGTCGGCCGACCAGGTGAAGTCCCCGTGGCGCACAAAGCACATGGCCGCCTCGGCATCCGCGCGCCGCGCACGCGTCCGGGCACGGCGTACGCGGGAATCCCGGCGTACGCGGACACCTCCGTACGCGAGGCGAGCCTCCTCCTCCGTCTCTTCTCTCTCCATCCCATCGGCAGGAGATTCCTGTGACTATCACCCCGCCCGCACTGAGCGTCTTCGAGACTCTTGAGTCCGAGGTGCGCAGCTACTGCCGCGGCTGGCCCGCCGTGTTCGACCGGGCGCAGGGCAGCCGCCTCACCGACGAGGACGGCCACAGCTACCTCGACTTCTTCGCCGGCGCCGGCGCGCTCAACTACGGCCACAACAACCCGGTGCTGAAACGCGCGCTGATCGACTACATCGAGCGCGACGGCATCACCCATGGCCTCGACATGGCGACGACCGCCAAACGCGCCTTCCTGGAGTCCTTCCAGAATGTGGTGCTCCGGCCGCGCGACCTGCCGTACAAGGTGATGTTCCCGGGCCCGACCGGCACCAACGCGGTCGAGTCCGCGCTCAAGCTGGCCCGCAAGGTGAAGGGCCGGGAGTCGATCGTCTCGTTCACCAACGCGTTCCACGGCATGTCGCTGGGCTCGCTCGCCGTCACCGGCAACGCGTTCAAGCGCGCCGGAGCCGGTATCCCGCTGGTCCATGGCACGCCGATGCCGTTCGACAACTATCTGGACGGCCAGACACAGGACTTCCTCTGGTTCGAGCGGCTGCTGGACGACCAGGGCTCCGGGCTGAACAAGCCCGCCGCGGTGATCGTCGAGACGATCCAGGGCGAGGGCGGCGTCAATGTCGCGCGCCCGGAGTGGCTGCGGGAGCTGGCCGACCTCTGCCGCCGCCAGGACATGCTGCTGATCGTCGACGACATCCAGATGGGCTGTGGCCGCACCGGCGCGTTCTTCTCGTTCGAGGAGTCCGGCATCACACCGGACATCGTGACGCTGTCGAAGTCGATCAGCGGTTACGGCCTTCCCATGTCGCTCTGTCTGTTCCGTCCCGAGCTGGACATCTGGGAGCCGGGCGAGCACAACGGCACCTTCCGGGGCAACAATCCGGCCTTCGTCACCGCCGCCGCCGCGCTCACCACGTACTGGGCGGACGGCCAGATGGAGAAGCAGACCATCGCCCGCGGTGAACAGGTGGAGCGGGCGCTCGCGGCGATCTGCGCGGAGAGCGCCGCCGGGAGCACCACCGGAAGCGGCGGCGACAGCTCAGGTACGGCAGGTACGGCCGGCCCGGTCGCGGAGTTCCGGGGCCGTGGCCTGGTCTGGGGTCTGGAGTTCGCCGACAAGGAGCGGGCCTCCGCCGTCTGTGCGCGTGCGTTCGAGCTGGGACTGCTGCTGGAGACCTCGGGCCCGGTCGGCGAGGTGGTGAAGCTGCTGCCGCCGCTCACCGTCACACCCGAGGAGCTGGACGAGGGCCTGCGCACACTGGCCCGCGCGGTCCTGGAGACCGCCTGATCAGCGCCGTACTCGTACATCCGCACGAGAGAGAAAGGCAGCAACACGCCGTGATCGTCCGATCGTTCAAGGACATCGAGAACACCGACCGCCATGTGAAGTCGGCCTCGGGCACCTGGGAGAGCAAGCGCATCGTGCTCGCCAAGGAGAACGTCGGCTTCTCGCTCCACGAGACCGTCCTCTACGCAGGCACGGAGACATCGATGTGGTATGCCAACCACATCGAGGCCGTGCTCTGTGTGGCGGGCGAGGCCGAACTCACCAACGACGAGACCGGTGAGGCCCATTGGATCCGGCCCGGCACGATGTATCTGCTGGACGGACACGAGCGCCACACGCTCCGTCCCAAGACCGACTTCCGCTGTGTCTGTGTCTTCAACCCGCCGGTGACCGGGCGTGAGGACCATGACGAGAACGGCGTCTATCCGCTGCTGACCGAGGAGGGCTGACGATGACCACCACTCCCGTACGTACGGAACGTACTGAACGGACAGATCTGTACCCGACCCGTGGCCCTCGCGAGGTGACCACTCCGCGACAGGATCCCGTCGTCTGGCCGGCGCCGGGCGCGGGCGCGTCGGGCGCACCGGACGCACCGGGACCGATCTCCCGGGCGGACCTCGGCGGCTTCGAGCGGGACGGGTTCCTCACCGTGGACCGGCTGATCGGCCCCGACGAGGTGGCGCTCTACCGCGCCGAACTGGAACGGCTCGTCTCCGATCCCGGCGTACGCGCGGACGAGCGTTCGATCATCGAGCCCAAGTCCCAGGACGTACGGTCGGTCTTCGAGGTCCACCGGATCAGCGAGATCTTCGCCGGGCTGGTGCGCGACGAGCGGGTGGTGGGCCGCGCCCGCCAGATCCTCGGCTCGGACGTCTATGTCCACCAGTCACGGATCAATGTGAAGCCGGGCTTCGGCGCCTCGGGCTTCTACTGGCACTCGGACTTCGAGACCTGGCACGCGGAGGACGGTCTGCCGCACATGCGGGCCGTGTCCGTCTCGATCGCGCTGACCGAGAACTACAACACCAACGGCGGGCTGATGATCATGCCCGGCTCGCACAAGTCGTTCCTCGGCTGCGCGGGCGAGACACCTCGCGACAACTACAAGCAGTCGCTGAAGATGCAGGACGCCGGAACACCGTCGCACGAGGCGCTGACGCGTATGGCGGACGAGCACGGCATCAGGCTCTTCACGGGCAGGGCCGGTTCGGCGACCTGGTTCGACTGCAACTGTATGCATGGTTCGGGCGACAACATCACGCCGTATCCGCGCAGCAATGTGTTCATCGTGTTCAACAGTGTGGAGAACGCGGCGGTGGAGCCGTTCGCGGCGCCCGCGCCACGGCCGGAGTTCATCGGCGCGCGGGACTTCACGCCGGTGCGCTGACACCGGGCCCTCGCCCCCCGGGACATGGGTACGGGGCAGACCGCCATGGCCTGCCCCGTACTCCTGTCCGTCCGTCAGCTCTCCAGGAACGGATAGTCGATGTAGCCCTTGTCGTCGCCGCCGAAGAAGGACGCCATGTCAGGGGTGTTGTACGGGCCGCCGGTCTTCAGCCGGGCCGGCAGATCGGGGTTGGCGAGGAAGAGCGCCCCGAAGGAGATGATGTCCGCCGTACCGTCCTCGATCAGCTTCAGCTCGTCGGCGCTGGTGAATCCCTCGGTCGCGACATTGAGAACGAGCGTCCCCGAGAACTGCTTGCGCAGAACGTTCGTCAGGTCGCGCGTCCTCTCGATCAGATGCAGATAGGCCAGGCCGATCGGCTCCAGCTGCTTGACCAGCGCGATGTACGCCTCGTCGGGCTCGGGCTCCACGATGCTGTTGTACTCGTTTCCGGGCGAGATCCGGATCGCGGTGCGCGAGGCGCCGATCTCGTCCGCGACGGCGCGGGTCACCTCGACCGCGAAGCGGATACGGCCCTCCACGGAGCCGCCCCACTCGTCGGTACGCAGATTGGAGCCGGGCGCCAGGAACTGGTGGATCAGATAGCCGTTGGCACCGTGCAGTTCGACACCGTCGAAACCGGCCTCGATCGCGTTGCGGGCGGCGGAGACGAAGTCCGCGATGGTCGCCCGGATCTCGTCGGAGGTCAGCTCGTGCGGAGTGACGAAGTCCTTGGGACCGTCGTGGAGATAGACCTGTCCCTGCGCGGCTACGGCGGAGGCGCTCACCGGCACCAGACCGTCGGGAAGCAGATCCGGGTGGCCGATCCGGCCGGCGTGCATGATCTGGGCGAAGATTTTGCCGCCCTTGGCGTGTACGGCGTCGGTGACCTTGCGCCAGCCCGCGATCTGCTCGGCGCTGTGCAGACCGGGAGTGTCCGGGTATCCCTGGCCGACCACGGAGGGCTGGGTGCCCTCGGTGATGATCAGACCGGCGGAGGCCCGCTGTGCGTAGTACTCCACCACCGAGTCGGTGGGCGAGTGGCCGGGGCCGAAGGCGCGACTGCGGGTCATCGGGGCCATGGCGATGCGGTTGGCGAGCTGCGTACCCGAGAGGTCGATCGGGTCGAACGCTGTGGTCATGAACGCTCCCAGAGCGGTGAATGGCTGGCACGGCAGATGTCGCCGACCGGTATGTGGTCGGCCAAGCAATCAACCGTGGATCACCCTAACGTATTCCTTGGCCGACCAACCTAAACCGCCGACCGAGCTAGACTCTTTTCCATGACCTCGGAACGCACGGACGATCCCGCCTGTACCGGCGATCTGCCGGGCGGCCTCGCGGGCGGTCCGCCGGGTGCGGCACGCGGCGGCCCGGTCAGCCACTCGCTGTCCCGGATCGCGCGGCTGCACCGTATCGCCGCCGGGAAGCTGCTGCGGCGCACCGGCCTCTACCCGGGCCAGGAGTTTCTGATGATGCGCCTGTGGGACACGGACACGGTGCGCCAGTCCGAACTGATCAAGGCGATGGATCTCGATCCGTCGACGGTCACCAAGATGCTCCAGCGGCTGGACCAGGCCGGATATGTGAAGCGCGCGGCCGATCCGGAGGACCGGCGCGCGGTGCTGGTCGAGGCGACCGGGGACAGCTGCGCGCTGCGCTCGGAGGTCGCGGACGCGTGGACGGATCTGGAGGAACAGACGCTGGCGGGACTCGACGAGGTCGAGCGCAAGGAGCTGGCGCGGCTGCTCGCCAAGGTCGAGGAGAACCTCTGCCGGGAGACACAGGAGTGCCCGGAGCGGCGAGGAGAAGCGGGCGCGACGGAGGAACGGCGCTCGGCGGACCCGGAGTAGACACGGCGGCGCGGGACTGACTGACGGTCCGTCAGGCAAGGATCCCGGCCGGGCTACGACTACGCCCCGGGCCTCGGCAGCAGACGCTCAGCCCGCCAGCACATCCAGCGCCCGGTCCACATCCGCCGTGGAGTTGTAGAGGTGGAAGGCGGCCCGTACATAGCCCGCACGGATCGAGACGGCCACTCCCGCCCGTTCGAGGTCGGGGTGACGGTGTGTCAGTCCGGGGACGGAGACGATGACGGAGCCCTTGGCAGGAACCGGCTCATGGCCGAGGCCGATGACGCCCTCCCGGAAGCGGGCGGCGAGAGCGGTGCCGTGCGCGTGGATCGCCTCGACACCGATCTCCTCCAGCAGCGCGAGGGACTCGGCGGCGCCGTGGTAGGAGAGGAAGGACGGCGGTTCGTCGAAACGGCGTGCGGTGTGGGCCAGTTCCTCGACGGGACCGTATGTACTGGCCCAGAGGTCCTCGCCCGAGACCCAGCCCGCGTGCAGCGGCACCAGCGACTCCTGCGCCTCCTCACTCACCGTGAGGAATGACGTACCGCGCGGACAGACGAGGAACTTGAACCCACCGGTGACGGTGTAGTCGAACGCGCCCGCGTCCACGGACAGCCAGCCGGTCGACTGCGTGGTGTCGACCAGCGTACGGGCGCCGTGCGCGGCGGCGGCTACCCGTACCGCCTCAAGATCGGCGATCCGGCCGTCCGCCGACTGGACCGAGGAGAGCGCCACCAGCGCGGTGCCCGGCCGTACCGCCTCCGCGAGATCCGCCAGCGGCGCGTACCGCAGCTTGAGATCGCCGCGTACGGAGAATGGTGTGATCACCGAGCTGAAGTCGCCCTCGGGGAAGAGGACTTCGGCGCCCGCCGGCAGCGACGCCGCGATCAGTCCGACATGGACCGAGACCGCGCCGCCGGTGGCGACCCGTTCGGCCGGCACACCGATCAGCCGGGCGAAGGCGGCGCGGACGTCGCCGACGGTCTCAAAGCTTCCGGCACCGACGCCGCGCCCGGCCGCGTTCTCCTCGGCGAGCGCCTGTACGGCGGCGACGGCCCTGCGGGGCAGCAGTCCGCAACTGGCGGTGTTGAGATAGGTCGTCTCCGGCGCGAACTCGGCGCCTCCCAGGGTGTCCATGAACCCACCCTGGAACCCGCTTACCTCATAGTCAATTGCGTAATTCTCATGGTCATACCCAAGCTGCGCTTATGAACGGGCTCCGGCCTGCGACGACTGGGCTCCGGTGCCCGGAATCTCGCAGGAACCGTCGGTGTCGCACACTGCGGCATCCGGCGCGGCGAGGGCGACGGGCGTGATCACCCGTCCCTGCCACGCCTGCTCCAGCGCCTGGGTGAACAGCTCGGCCGGCTGCCCGCCAAAGACGCCGTACCGCCGGTCGAGCACGAAGAACGGCACACCGTTCGCGCCCAGCTCGGCGGCCTCGCGCTGGTCGGCCCGTACGTCGTCGGCGTACGCGTCCGGATCGGCGAGGACCCGGCGCACCTCGGCCTCCACGAGCCCGGCCTCGACCGCGAGACCCACCAGGGTCTCCTGGTCGTAGACGGAACGCTCCTCGGCGAAGTTGGCCCGGTACGCGAGATCCAGCAGCGCGTACTGCCGGCCGTGGGCCTTGGCGAGATGGAGCACCCGGTGGATGTCGAACGTACTGCCGTAATCGCGCCCTTCGGTCCGGTAACCGAGCCCTTCGGACCGCGCGTTGGAGGCCACATGCTCCTCCATGGCCAGCGCCTCCTGACGGCTCCGCCCGAACTTCTCCGCCAGCATGTCGACCACCAGCCCGACATCGCCCTTGGCCCGCCCCGGATCCAGCTCGAACGACCGGTGCACCACCTCGACCTCGTCCCGATGCGCAAAGGCGGCCAGCCCCTTCTCGAAGCGAGCCTTCCCGATGTAGCACCAGGGACAGGCGATATCACTCCAGATCTCGACGCGCATATGTCCGCTTCTCTCCGGTTCCGTCACCCACACGAGCGAAGACCCCCTCCGCCACTGCGGGAACGCCCCGGGCCCCGCGGCCCATTCCCAGGTTGGTGCCGTCACTACTGCCGTCAGAGGCACAGACCGTGAACGGAGTGTCCTGACGGTCCGCCCTCGTCCGGTTCCCACGCCGTGCGAGTTGTCCCTATCCTGGCGTCATGAGCACCTTGCGTGAAGAGCTGCACGAGCTGATCGACCGCCTGCCGGAGTCGCAGGTCGCGCCGATACTGGCCCTCGTGCGCGAGAGCACTCCCGCCGAGGACGGCGGGCAGGAGTGGCCGCTGCCCGACTTCGTCGGCGCGCTTTCCAGCGGCAAGGGCGACCTGGGCGCCCGCTCCGGCGAGATCCTCCGCGCCGAACTGGGACGCGAAGCCGAGTGATCATCTGGGACACCGGGGCCGCTGGTCGCCGCCGCCGATGCCGATGATCAGGACCACGCCCGCTGCGTCGAACTGATGCGCCGCACCCCGCGCCCGCTGCTGGTGCCCTACCCGGTGCTCACCGAAGTCTGCTACCTCCTGGAGCGCGAGCACGGCACCCGTGCGGAATCCGCCTTCCTGCACTCCGTCCGCACCGGCCAGATCAGCCTGATCCCTCTGGCCGCCCAGGACATCGACCGCATGGTCGAACTGGTCGAGAAGTACGCCGACTTCCCACTCGGCGCGGTCGACGCCTCCGTCTTCGCCGTCGCCGAACGTCTGGGAGCCGACGCCATCGCCACCCTCGACCGCCGCCACTTCGGCGTCGTCCGCCCCAAGGCTCCTCTCTCCTTCGCCCTGCTGCCGTAGGCCCGGCCGCGGCCGGGCCTTTCGTCAGTCGCGTACCGGGATCTCCGCGCGGCCGTTCACGCGGCGTGGGACGCCCGGTGGGTTGGCGTCCGTCAGTTCCGGTGGGAGCAGGGCGGGTGGTGTGGACTGGTAGGTCACCGGGCGCAGCCAGCGTTCGATCGCCGTCGCGCCGACCGAGGTGGAGGTGGAGGTGGTCGCCGGGTACGGGCCACCGTGGTGCTGGGCCGGGGCCACGGCGACGCCGGTGGGCCAGCCGTTGACCAGGACACGTCCGGCGAGCGGTGTCAGTTCGGCGAGCAGTTCGGCGGTCCCGGGCACGGTGCCCGCGCTCTCGGCCTCCGCGAGCTGGAGCGTCGCGGTGAGATTGCCGGGCAGCCGGGCGAGAACCGCGCTGATCTCGTCCGTAGAGCCGTACCGCGCGACCACCGTCACCGGACCGAAGCACTCCTCCAGCAGGAGGTCGTGCGGGCCGTCCTTGGTGAGCAGTTCGGCGGGCAGGGAGAGGAAGCCCGCGCTGACGGTGTGTTCGCCGCCCGCGCCGGGCGTGATCGGCGCGTCCACGTCCGGGAGCGCGGCCCGTTCCCGTACGCCCGCGACAAAGGCGTCCCGCATCCGGTGGTCGAGCATCACACCGGGCTCGGTCTCGCTGACGGCGGCTGTGAGGGAGGTGACGAGCCGGTCGCCGGCGGCGCCCGCCGGTGCCAGTACGAAGCCGGGCTTGGTGCAGAACTGCCCTTCGCCCAACGTCATGGAGCCCGCCAGCCCGGCACCGATCTGCTCGGCGCGCTCGTCGGCCGCCGCCTCGGTGATCACCACCGGGTTGAGGGAGCCCAGCTCGCCGTGGAACGGGATGGGCGTGGGCCGGGCCGCCGCCGCGTCGAAGAGGGCGCGCCCGCCGCGGACGGAACCGGTGAAGCCGGCCGCCGCGACCAGCGGGTGCTTGACCAGCTCGATGCCCGCCTCGAAGCCGTGCACCAGCGTCATGACATCCTCGGGCAGTCCCACCTGAACCGCCGCCCTGCGCAGCACGGAGGCGCACAGCTCGGAGGTGCCGGGATGGTCGGGATGCGCCTTGACGACGACCGGGCAGCCGGCCGCGAGCGCGCTCGCGGTGTCGCCGCCGGGCACGGAGAAGGCGAGCGGGAAGTTGCTCGCGGAGTAGACGGCGACCACACCGAGCGGCACTTTCCAGCGGCGCAGATCGGGCCAGGGCGGCGTGCGGCCGGGATCGGCGTGGTCGATCCGTACGTCGAGGAAGGCGCCTTCGTCGACGACCTCGGCGAAGGCCCGCAACTGGGCGGTGGTACGGGCGAGTTCACCGGTGAGCCGGACCGGTCCGAGCGCGGTCTCGGCGTCCGCCGCCTCGATGACATGCTCGCCGGAGGCGTCGAGCAGATCCGCCGCCGTACGGAGCAGGGCGGCGCGGACGGTACGGTCGGCGAGCGCGCCCCGGGCGGCGTACGCGCCGCGCACCGCGCGGTCGACCTCCTCGGCCGTGGCCTCGTGCGCGACCTGTTCACGTGGCTTCCCCGTTCGGGGGTCGACACTCCAGACTGGTGCTGCTGCCACCGCGGCTTCCTTCCCTGCCGACTGCCACCCATCGGAACTTGTTCGGTATTCTGAACACAGTTCTTGATAGTGAATCTGTGGGGACTCTATTTCCGCGCGTTCCGTGTGGTCAAGAGTGGTCCGGAAGGCGAAAAGGGGCGAGAGCGATGTCGGGTGCTTCGGGTGCGTCGGGTACTTCGGGTGCGTCGAGCGCATCGGCTGCACCGGCTGCGGAGACCGGTGGAGCGGGCGGGGCACAGGTCAAGTCCGCCGTACGGACGGTGGAACTGCTCGAATACTTCGCGGGCCGCCCCGGCATGCACTCCCTCGCCGCCGTCCAGGAGGCGGTCGGCTACCCCAAGTCCAGCCTGTACATGCTGCTGCGCACGCTGGTGGAGCTGGGCTGGGTGGAGACGGACGCGACGGGCACGCGGTACGGCATCGGCGTACGGGCCCTGCTGGTCGGCACCTCGTACATCGACGGCGACGAGGTCGTGGCCGCCGCCCGGCCCACCCTGGACCGGCTCTCCGACGACACCACCGAGACCATCCACCTCGCGCGTCTCGACGGCACCAATGTCGTCTATCTCGCCACCCGCCAGTCACAGCACTATCTGCGGCCCTTCACCCGGGTCGGGCGCAGACTGCCGGCCCACTCGACCTCGCTCGGCAAGGCGCTGCTCGCGACGCACAGCGACGAGCAGGTGCGCAAGATGCTGCCGGAGACCATGCCGGCGCTGACCGAGCACACCATCACCGACCGCGAGAAGCTCATCGAGGAGCTGCACACCGTACGTGAGCAGGGCTTCGCCGTGGATCGCGAGGAGAACACCCTCGGGCTGCGCTGCTTCGGCATCGCGATCCCGTACCGGACACCGGCGCGCGACGCGATCAGCTGCTCGGTGCCGGTGGCGCGGCTCACTCCCGGGCACGAGCAGATGATCAAGGACGCCCTGTTCGACGCACGCGACCGGCTCACGCTCGCGACCCGGCGGCTCTGAGCGGCTCTGAACCGAGGGCGCCCATCCGAGCCCGAGCCTCCCGAGCCCTGGACCTCTGCGCCCCTGGCCTCCTCTCAGCGTTCCTGAAGAGTTCCTGAGAAGCCCGGCCTCCGGGAACGACCGCCGCCGGCCCGCTCGTCCCTCGTACGGGACTACGTACGGGACGAAGATGAACAGAACGATCAGACACACGGCGGTCGTCTGTCTGCTGATGGTGCTCGCCCTGCTGGTACGGGCGACCTGGGTGCAGGCGTACGAGGCCAAGGCCCTCGCCGACGACGGGCACAACCGGCGCCGGACCATCGCCCAGTACGCACAGCCGCTGGGCGACATCGTCGTGGCCGGTTCGGCCGTCACGGGCTCCAGAAAGACGGACAGCGGCGATCTGGCGTACGAGCGCACGTACACCGACGGCGCGCTGTACGCGCCCGTGACCGGCTACAGCTCTCAGGCGTACGGGTCCACCCAGCTCGAAGGCATCTACTCCGAGGTGCTCGACGGGACGGACAGCCGGCTGAAGAATCCGCTCGACGCGATCCTGGGCAAGCAGACCGCGCCGGGCGATGTCCTGACGTCGATCGAGCCCGCCGTACAGGAGGCCGGCTACCGCGCGCTCGGGAACAAGAAGGGCGCGGCGGTCGCCATCGATCCGGTGACCGGCCGGGTGCTCGCGGTGGTCAGCACTCCGTCGTACGACCCGACGAGGATCAGCGGAACGACGGACGGCGACGCCTGGAGCTCGCTGACCGGCGACCCGGACAAGCCGATGGTCAACCGCGCGCTGCGGCAGCCGCTGCCGCCCGGGTC